>JBKPQI010000124.1:0-7871 GCA_046733975.1 Verrucomicrobiota bacterium | reverse complement strand
CGCCGAATACGCCGGCAAAACGATTACGGTGAAAGGCAAAATGGCCGAGCGCGGTGGCGTCGCCATGCTGGAGAATGCCGAGGTCGTCAAGAAATAGTTAGATCTAGAATCGCAAACGGCGCGCGGGGTAAATGCGCGCCGTTTTTTGTTTCGGCGCCCGCTCACGAGCGGTTACGTAGCGCGATGGTCTGGAACTTGACTGCTTAAAGCAGTCAAATTCGGACGTTCGTCTCTGGCCTCGCGACTGATTTCCATGTTGGCGAGAGCGCAACTACGCAATTCTGTCATCCGGAGGCGCGGAGACGTCGAGGAACCTGCCCAAAGGCAATTTACGTCGCCACAAATTTCGGTAATCCGTCACCAACTGCGAGGTCCTTCACCTTCGGCTTCGGGATGACACGCAGCTGCGCGCGACGTCACACAATTTTCGCGCCAACTCAGCGGTCGACGGCGGCCTGATTTGTTGTTGAGTATGTTGGATTCGCCCGCAGCGACAGCACCTCGCGTAACATCCGGAGACTGTCGTGAACAAAATGGATCTTACTGCCCTCATGGTGATTCCAGCGCACCGGAATTTCCCTGAGTCGTAATCCGGCACGCTGGGCGAGAAGAAGCAGTTCTACATCAAAGCCAAATCCAATGATCTTCGCCGCTGCGATGATCGGTCGAGACGTTTCCATTCGAAATGCCTTGAAACCACACTGCGTATCCCAGAAGGGAAGTCCGGTCGCCACCCGCACCACCAGATTAAAGACGCGGCCACCTTGCTCACGTCGCCACGGCTGTCGATTTCCGATCAATTTGCGATCAAGTGCGCGCGACCCAAAAGCGATATCGACATCATTACGCGCGATCGGCTCGACAATTTTCGGCAGCTCGTCGATCGGAGTCGACAAATCCGCATCAAAGAAAACTGCAATCGGTTTGGTCGCGTTCAATAATCCCGTTCGCACCGCTGCGCCCTTCCCACGATTGGGGAAATTCTCCAGCAGTCGGATCGCGATCGATGACGGCACTGCCGAAACTTTCCGGATGACTTCGCCGGTGGAATCCGTCGAGCCATCGTTGACAACAATCACTTCACTCGAGGGGCTTTCCTGTTCCAAGTAGCCGATGGTCACAGCAAGAGTGTCGCCAATGCGGATCGCCTCATTGAATGCAGGAACGACGACGGAGACCGGAGGCAGCATGGTTCGAGCTATAAGCAAGCGTGTCGCTTGTCGCGGCGCAATTCGCAAGCAGGAAGCTCACGGTGATATGGCGTCTCAAAACCGAAAGGTGGATCGAGCAGTCCCTTGCTCGATGTGATTTAGCATCGCCCGCCGGAGCGGCCGATCCACCTTCCGTGATTTTACCCGCGATACTGGATCATTTGTAAATGTCGATGACGAACTTGCCGTTGTGGCCCAGATAACCGCGATACATTCCGCTGGTATTAAACGGCAGTGTGACATTTCCGTTTTTGTCGACGGCAATAAGGCCCCCGGTTCCGCCGAGTTTTTGAGAATTGGCCAGTGCCCGGTTGGCTGCGTCCCTTAACGACATTCCACCCACCTCCATCAAGGCAGAAATCTCGTGCGCGACCGCAGCACGAATGAAAAATTCGCCGTCGCCGGTGCAGGAGATGGCTGCGGTCGCGTTGTTAGCATACGTGCCCGCGCCGATCAGGGGCGAATCACCAACGCGGCCAGGAAGTTTGTTGGTCGTGCCTCCAGTGGAAGTTGCAGCGGAAAGGTTTCCTTGCGAATCCCGCGCCACCGCCCCCACTGTTCCATGACCATGCCCATTGGACTTGACGGGAGTTTTCGCGCGATCCGCGTCTTCTTCCTCCGCTTTCTTTTTTTGCAACTCCTCCCAGCGGCGGTCCGTGAAAAAATATTTCGCATCGACCAATTCAATGCCGTTCGCTTTGGCGAATTCTTCAGCACTGCTTCCGATCAGCATCACATGCTTCGATTTTTCCATCACCGCACGCGCCAGAAGAATCGGGTTGCGGACATGCTCGACGCCTGCAACCGCACCCGCCTTCAGCGTTTTTCCATCCATGATCGCGGCGTCCATTTCGTTGGTGCCGGCACTGGTAAAGACCGAGCCCTTGCCGGCGTTGAAATGCGCATCATCCTCCAATACGCGCACGGCGGCTTCGACGGCATCGAGACTCGATCCCCCGCGGTCTAAAATTTCACGGCCGGCGTGGAGCGCGTTCTCGATTCCGGCACGATATTCCCGTTCCTGGTCTGGAGTCATGCTGCTGCGCTCGATTGTGCCGGCGCCACCATGCACCGCGAGCGCGATTCGGTTCGATTTCATTATCGGGGAATTTTCCTGCGCGGATGCAGCCAATCCGCAAAGAGCCAAAGCCAAACAACTCATTGCCAGCGAAGTCAACTTCACGATAGAAAAGAAACAACGTGATTGTTTTTAATCGACGCGCAATCTCACGACGCCAGTGCGGCTATTTTCCGCTTTTCCGTCTGAGGAACTAAGGCAGGTTCCGTAGCCATGCCCAGCGAGGAAGCAGATCCGACCATTCCGGCTAATCCGGTTGTTGTTGTTCAAGGGGTGGGACATGTCAGCCGCGAGTTCATGCGCGAAGTCGGAAGCCTGTTCTGGTTCATCGTTCAGACCCTGGACGAAACGGTGGAGCGCGTTCGAGAAGGACGCGTCCCCTTCAAGGCCGCAAGTTTCTTCGAGCATTGCGAACGTGCTGGTGTCGGTTCCGTTCCGCTGGTCGGCCTCGTTTCATTTTTTCTCGGCCTGACGATGGCTCTGCTGACAGGTTATCAGTTGCAGCGTTTCGGCACGGAACGCCTGGTTCCTGGTCTGGTTGCGATCGCTTTTACCCGCGAGCTCGGGCCGTTGATTACGGGAATCATGCTGGCGGCGCGAATTGGCGCAGCGTTCACTGCGGAATTGGGAACGATGAAAGTGTCGGAGGAAGTGGAAGCGATTGAAGCAATGGGGATCGGGCCGTTACGGTTTTTGGTTGGGCCGCGCATGCTGGCGCTTTTTTTCCTCATGCCATGTCTTTCCACCATCGCGAACGGGGCGGCCATTTTGGCGAGTTGTCTCATCTCGCGCGCCTATTTCAGCATTGCCTTCGTCTACTTTCTAGACCTGGTGCGAGACGCGCTCCTCATCCGCGACATTATTACGGGAATTCTGAAAAGTTTTTTGTTCGGTCTGCTAATCGGCGGGATCGCGTGTTACCGGGGTCTTTCGGTCAAGGGCGGCGCGGCCGGTGTCGGAACCGCCACCACCTCCAGCGTCGTCACTGCCATCGCCACCGTCATCGGATTCGATACCCTGTATAATATCGTCTACACCGTGTTCTTTCCCACATGACAAATTCACACGTTGCGGAATTGCGGGACGTCACCATGCGATTCGAGGACAAGACCGTGCTGGACGATCTCTCTTTAAAGGTCATGGCTCAGGATCGTCTCGTCATTATGGGTCAGAGTGGCAGCGGCAAGAGCACAATCCTTCGTCTGATTCTCGGAATTCTGTATCCCAATTCCGGATCGGTCTTTTTTAAACAATTTGAAATTACGCGGCTGCCGCGGCGGAAGTTGCAGCGTGTCCGCCGCCACATCGGAATGGTTTACCAATATTCCGCCTTGCTCAGTTCCCTTACCGTCCGCGATAACGTTGCCCTTCCGTTGGAGGAAACGACTGATAAGAAAAAAGAAGAAATTGACCGGATCGTTGAGGAGAAGCTCGAACTTGTGGGAATGAAAGATGCCATCAATCTAATGCCATCGGAGCTAAGCGGCGGGATGCGAAAACGGGTGAGCCTGGCGCGCGCACTTGTGCTTGAACCAGAACTAATCCTTTTCGATGAACCAGTCGCCGGACTGGATCCGGTCATGTCTTCAGTGATCGACGAACTAATTATCACTCTCAGTGAGAAAGCGAAGGTTACTTCGATTATCGTGACGCACGAAATGGACAGCGCCTTTCGTATCGCCACACGCATGGCTATGTTGTATCAGGGCAAGATTATCGAAGAAGGTAAACCCGAAAAATTAAAGCAATCGAAAAACCCGGTCGTTTCTCAATTTTTAAGCGGCAGCACCGAAGGACCAATCCTCGAAGAAACAAGCGATGCAAATACGGCGTAACGAAGTTCTCACAGGTCTGCTGGTTGTCGCTACCTTGGCGGTCTTGACCGGGATTCTTGTCCTGCTGGGTGCGCCGGGACTGTTCCGACCGCTAACTACTTATAAAATCTACTTTGATAATGCTGCCGGTATTAAACTCGGCGCGCCGGTTTTGCTGGCTGGCCGCAAGATCGGGCAGGTCGCGAACTTGTACTCCCCGGTTTCAAAGGAAGAGAGTCAGCGTGCGGTGGAGGTGGAGAAATCCTTGCGCGCGGCTGAGGCAAACGCCACTCCGGCTCCGGAGAAACCACCGCGTTACGAAGTTCGCATCGACGTCCAGGTGGATCGCAAAGCGCTGCTTTATCGGGATTCCAAGGCTCGCATGATTACGCTCGGCCTTCTTGGCGAAGTGGCGATTGACTTTACCGAGGGCACAGAGTCTTCCGGCCGAGCGCAATCGGGCGAGGTGTTTGCCGGCGAACGCGTCCCCGATTTTGGAGAAGCCATTGCCAGGATGCTTGATATCATCGCTCCAGTGGCGACGGAGGCGACTGCTACCTTCAAACAACTCGAATTAACAGCGCAGAACCTTAGTCACATCACCGACGAAAATTCGGAACTCAATCTGGCCCTTGGTCAATTCAAGACCCTAGGCGAACACCTTAATCAACTGACCGGGCCGGAAAGCGCGCTCTCCAGTTCATTATCGGATTTGAAGCAGATCACGAACGATCTGACCAAGAACGATAATATCGCAGTAACTCTGCAAAACTTTCGCGGTTCCTCTGAAAAGTTGAAATCAACCTTGAGTTCGCTTGGCCCTCCTCTTCAAGAAAGTGCGGAAAATGTAAAGCAAGCGACAGCGACGTTGAAGTCCCAACCTTGGCGGTTAATCTGGCCGAGCACAAAGAAGTATCCGGAAGAAGCTGAACCAGCAGCGGCTGGACAAAATGTTAAGGCCGCCAGATCGAGCAGATCTTCACGGGCTACTCCGACCCCTACGCGGGGAGCTTCTCGATAACTAAGAATACCTGCAAAAATAGTTGCGAAATTAGTTTGCACATAATTGGTAGACTGCTAGGAAAGTCGTTATGGACTTATCACTTAGTCAGTTGGAACAAGCGGTTTCTATTCGTCGCCAGATCGACGTCCTCGAGCGAAGATTCAATAGTATAGTTGGCGGCGGGCGCACTACTACTACCGGTAGCGCTGGGAGAAGAACTGGAGGCGGCCGGCGTCGGCGTACCATGTCGGCAGCAACACGAGCCAAGATTGCGGCGGCTGCGCGCAGACGGTGGGCCAGAGTTCGTGGCAAAGGCAAAGGTGGTGGAGGTGGTGGCGGAAAAACGACGCGTCGTCGCGGTCGCATGTCTGCCGCCGCGCGAAAAAAACTCAGCGATATGATGAAGGCACGCTGGGCTGCACGCCGTAGAGCTGGAAAATAGACGAATCGAAAGCAACAATTTAAAAGACCGCGTAGTTAACTGCGCGGTCTTTTTATTTGAATGAATCTCGTGCAAGTAGGCATACCACAACGGAGCTCAGGCACGCAGGGCTCGCGCAGTTCGGCCGCTCCAGTTACCTATTCCAAAGTCCCCCTGAAAAGTTCCCTATCGCTGACGATTAAGAAAGTTTAGCACAGCTCTTTCATCAGCACTGAAATCCGGAATATCCTCTGCTCCATCAAGCTTGGTTTTTAATCCTTCAATTAAACCCCCATCCATGTACGATTGAACAATCGCCGGATGAACATAACATTTCCGGCAAATGGTGGGTGTGTTACCCAATAGCTTTGCCGCTGCAGCGATGGCGCTTTTAACATTCGACTTTGCCTCCTTACTCGTTGCAAACTTCTCTTGCGCGTTCAGTGCCATCGCTGTCAAAACCGTGCCCGCCCAGGTCCGGAAATCCTTGGCCGAAAAATCCTGGCCCGTAATTTCCCGAAGATAATCATTCACATCCTGCGAGGTGACGCTACAAAGCTTCTCCTCATCATCGAAATACTGAAACAGGTCCTGCCCCGGCAAATCCTGCAACTTGCGAACAATTTTTGCGACGCGGCGATCCATGAAATCTACTTCGTGTTCTTTGCCGGCTTTACCGCGAAATCTAAATCGCAGCTTCTTTCCTTTCACCGTGACGTGATGATCTTTCATCGTCGTCAGACCAAATGACTTGTTTTGTCTGGCGTATTCTTCGTTGCCGACACGAATGAAGGTGCGCTCGAGTAACTGGACCACTGTCGCCAGGACTTTTTCCCGCTTTAACCCCGGCAATTTCAAGTCGGCTTCAACCCGTCGCCGGATTTTTGGCAATGCCGCAGCAAAGCTCAACATCCGATCGTATTTATTCTCATCACGAATCTCCCGCCAGCGCTCGTGATAACGATACTGCTTTCGGCCGCGATCATCGCGCGCCGTAGCTTGAATATGTCCGTTAGCTATCGGGCAGATCCAGACCTCGCGATATGCCGGCGGAATGGCAAGTCGCCTGATCCGAAGCAACCGGGATTCGTCCCGAATCAATTTTCCGTGCGTGTCGAAGTACTGAAATGATTGAGCTTTGCGTTTGCGGGTATAACCGGGTTGCTCGTCGCTGACGTAACGAAGTCCGGCTTCTTCCGCCACTTCGGCGGGATCGGTAACAATTTCCGCTACCTTGCGGCTGCCTATTCTATTTTTCCCAGCTATCTTGGCCACGCTGTTTAATCGGATGAAGTCATGAAAAAGGGCTTACAGCGCCGGGGTGGATGCAGCCGGGGGATGAAATACGGTGATTTTCGTAAGGGCGAAAGTGATTCCGCAGGGTTCGGAAATGTGACGGTTACAACCATTCGCGCTGATCTGATTATTCTTGGTTCCAACAGCAGCCCAATTGCTGCGGTGCCGGCAGGACCGCTCAATTAGAGCGATTTGTTCGGGATACCAGCACAAGCAGGGAGCCTGCGCGGTGGCGTTTTCTTCGGAGGTGGATCGGCCGCTCCGTCGGCGATGCTAGTTCAGTGCGACCTCGCCACCATTCTTTTTAGCACCGAGCAAGGGATTGCTCGATCCACCTTCGCTGATGTAGCCGCGTGGCCTACACGTCTTGCCGCGACCCAGCCGGCTCGCAAGCGGGAAGTCCCCCGTAGTCGTCGATGATAACAAATCCGCCCGGCATAGTTTAGAAATAATCCAGCACTATCTGGGCAGGCTAAATCAAAGTAAAGTTCGGGAGGCGAGCTTCGCCATTCTTTGTAGTTGTCATTCGTGTGATCAACGATGCCGAGGTTTAGTTCGCCTCAGATATCCGGCCGGATTCAAGGTCATGAGGAATCGTTCGCAACGCCTGTCGATCACGAATTCGTCATTCTCACGAAGGAATCTTTCGACAGCCTCCATCGGGCCGGGTCCAAAATCCGGCCACGTCGGATGTCCGTTTACGTTCGTGTCCTCTACAATCATATAGTCGCCGACTTGGACCAAAGGGCTGTAGGCGATAAGCTCATCGTAGACAAACGAACTACGGTGATCTGAATCAAGGATCACCATCGCCCGCTTGTCACCGACCTGCCTTGTTACTTCTGCAACAATCACCTGGTCAGTGCTGGACCCGGTAAGATATTTGATGTTTTCGTGTTCCGGCCGGTTCGGCTTGGGCGCAACATCAATGGTGATGACTTCGCCGTCGCCTATCTGCTCGAGAACCATTGCGATGTAGAGAGCGCTTCCGCCACACCAGGTTCCAGTTTCGATAACGATATCCGGACGCGTTTTGACCAGTAGCTCT
>JBKPQI010000123.1:0-8147 GCA_046733975.1 Verrucomicrobiota bacterium | reverse complement strand
ACGCACTCCAGCGCGAAGTAACCGACGTCACGAACGAATTCGCCGCCGTGGTCGAGAAGGATTTGCCCGCGCTAAACGAAGCTCTTAAAGCCAACAGCCAGCCCATCATCTCGCCCCCGCCGCAAAAGGTCGCGACCGACGAAGCTGGTCAACAATTTGCTGGCGGCAGTGCATATCGCTCGGGCGATCCCGATGCCGTTGCCACCGAAATCGCCCTGCCCGCGGATTTTCGGATTTTGCATTAATCGCGAATTCCGCGCCCGTCGGCAGGGACGATATCGGTCGGTATCGCTCAGTGGGTAGAGCGTGAAATTTCGGCAGTGATTATGCGGATGCTGGGGATCGCCGTGTAGGTTGCAGCCAATGTTGCTGGCGTTGGGCGAGTTGCTATGTCCAGTACCAACTCGTTCTTAAAGAACCCTTGCCAACGAAGACACAAGGCTCCTCGTCACGGACGGCAGATCCGCATAGGCCGAGGCCGGTAACGTCCAACCCGGTGTGGAATCGAACCGGGGCGGCGAATATTCAGGGGTCTCAATCACCTTGAGGTCGCCGCTTTGTGCCTTCCACTGCAGCTTCTTTTCCGTGGGTAAAGCAAGTATATTCAGCTCGCGTGTCCCGCCGAAAACGTTGTGTGGATTATTGTGCCAATTTCTGATGTTGAATGGACTGGCCGCATGCCAGAACAGCGTGTAGTCAGCCTCCGTAAAAAAGCTAAATACATTCGCGAAATTGCGCCGCCTTGGTTCGAAGTACACCGGCGGACGATAGTCATGAATGGTATTCTCAGCTCCCCGCAGGACGTCGAACTCCATTCCTTCAACATCAATTTTGATCAAATCGCATCGGTCCAATGCCAGACTGTCCAGGTTTATCACCGGCAAAGGAAGTACAGCTCCAGACCCTGTTCCTGGTGAGGGGTTGTCGTTTACATTGCAAAATGATACGGCTGCGGACTGGCTCGGCGTTTCGGTGGCCGGCAGATAGCACAAAGTCGAATCGCGCGAAACGATCGCGTGGATACAGTTCACATGCGTCGCATCGTTGATGAGCATGTTCATAACCAGCAAATTGAAGATCGCTTCTTGAGCTTCGACAGCGATGACGCGCCCTTCCCGGCTTACAAATCGGCTAAAGGCGAGGGCGTGAGTACCGATATTTGACCCGACGTCGACCACCACGGCACCCCGTCGAATGAAAAGTGAAAGCAGATAAACTTCTTCCTCCGCCCATTCGCCGTAGGTTCGGAGCGACATGCCGATTGGACGGTCACCGTCGAAGTGGCAAAGCACGCCGTGACGGACACGCGAAGCAATGATGCTCATGGAGGTTGGATAACCTAATGGCACTGATTACCGCGAAGACGCGAGACAAACAAGCAAACGGGAGGTGCGACGTCACTGCACGTTCCGCCGGTCAGGTAACTGTGAGCTGATGGAAAACTTTTACGGCCAAAGCCAGTGCGCCCAGGGTTGAAACCGCACCCAAATTCTGCAGGTTAAGCAGCGACTCCTCAGACTCAAGGGGGTATAGCTCAGTTGGTAGAGCGTCTCGTTCGCAATGAGAAGGCCAGGGGTTCGAATCCCCTTACCTCCAGTGTTCGCTGGCGCCCTCACGCGATGGCGTGGACTGTTGCGCCGCGCTAGCAAAGGCAGACTTCGTTCGAAGTTGAATATGTGGATACCAGCTACACTCCGCACGCACGCTACGACACAGACGGTTTCGCATGGTATCCGCACAAAATTATACTTTCTTATGCCATCGTAAGAACGAGACTTCGAAACTCAGAACTTAAGAATTCGTTGCGGAATGAGCAGGAAGAAAGGCGTGATTGGTGTTCTCACGGGCGGCGGGGATGTGCCGGGACTGAATCCCGCGATCCGTGCGGTCACGATTCGCGCTTTGCGAGAGGGTTATCAGGTCATTGGGATCCGGCGCGGGTGGCTGGGGGCGATTAGCATTGAGCGTGAGGAGCAGGCGGATAACAGCGAGAACTTTCAAATTCTTACCGAAGAGATTGTCAATCGTGCAGGTCGCACCGGCGGCACCTTTCTGCATACTTCGCGGACGAACCCGCCGAAGGTGAAAAAAGCAGATGTGCCTGAAGCATTGCGCGCAACCTACAATCAGGAGAACAACGATCTCACTCCTGAAGTGATCAAGAACCTCGATTGGCTGGGTATTGACTATCTGATTCCAATCGGCGGCGACGACACACTTTCTTTTGCCGCCCGCTTGCACAAGGAAGGTATCAACGTTGTCGCGATACCCAAGACAATGGACAACGATGTTCCCGGCACTGACTATTGCATCGGATTTAGTACCTGCGTCAGCCGCACCATTGAATTGTCGAACCGGCTCCGCACATCAGCCGGATCTCACGAACGCATCCTAGTCATGGAAGTGTTCGGCCGATACGCCGGCTTCACCGCCATGTTGCCGACCATGGCCGGCGCGGCGAATCGTTGCGTCATTCCCGAATACAAATTCGACATGGAGCATCTGACTGAACTGTTGTGTTACGATCGCGCTCGTCATCCGAGCAAATATTCGGTCGTGATCGTTTCCGAGGGAGCAATGTTCGAGGGCGGCGACATGGTCATGTCGGACCGATCGACGGATGCCTATGGCCATATGAAACTCGGCGGGATCGGAGATTTAGTCTCGGCCGAACTGAAAGATCGCGGCGCGAAATACAACAAGGGCAAGCCGATCAATGTCATTAATCAACGTCTGGGCTACATGGTGCGCGGGGGCGATCCGGACGCGATTGATTCCATTGCGCCGATGGCCTACGGCAATCTGGCCCTCGATCTGATTCTGCATGGCAGCCACGGCCGTCTCGTTGTCCTGAAAAATGGGCGCTACGATAACGTGCCGATTGAAGTGGTGATCAGCACGAAGAAGACGGTCAACGTGGAGAAGTATTATAATAAGGACCGGCTCCGTCCACTCTATACCGATTTTGAGATGCAGCCGCTGTTCATCATGGCGAGCGAATGAGCCAGACGGAGCAAGGTTTCAACCTGCCATTTGGAAAGGGAACCCGCAAGTTCGGAAAGTTGCGCCACAATTTCGTGACCGTCGACCGAGGTGGGACAAGTTCTCAAGTTGCCACCTGGGACGGGACGGCAAGTTAGGAAACTTACCCATATTTTCAGCGCCAGTAACAGAGGTTGATCGACGTCGTAAGTGAGTAACTGTATGAATGGATGAAACTGAAATTTTTTTTAATCATTGGCGCGTTCTGCGCGGTTGCTGCGCTTTCGTTGCCAATTGATGTCAACGGAAAGGGCTCACCCTCGCCGGATGCGGACAGCTCCGCAGTTTCCACTGCAAATACATCGGCTGCCGGTGGGGGCAAAATGAGGTCGACTCCCTTCAGAGGCATGATCGCTTCGGTCGATGACAAGGCGAAAACATTCACCATCGCAGGAAAAGACACGTCGCGTGTGCTCAAGATTACTGACAAGACGATCATCACTAAAGCTGGCCAACCTGCGACGATGAAGGAAGTGGTCGCAAACGAAGAGGTCAGAGGTTCGTACTACAAGATGCCCGATGGATCGGTGGAGGCGAAATTTGTAAAGCTTGGACCGTTGACCGACGCGGAGAAGGCTGAAAGAGAAGCGCGAAAGGCCAAACGCGAGGAAAAGAAGGCGGCCGTTTCGCCGGGAGCTTCGGTGTCGCCGTCCGTAAGTCCATAGCTTGGGATCCAACGCTGATCCAGGCGCACACACTTGATAGAGGCCAAGAGGAGCGCCGCTTCCAGCGGGCTGAGTTCGGCGCCTTCCGAAGGCTTTTTGTTTAACGGGCGTTTGCGCCGGGATGCGACAAGCTGCCCGCAAGACGCGGGTGCTCCCGAGAAGAAGCAGCCGTCCTCTTTTGGGAATTCGTGTTCGATCGTTCGTGCGGGGCGGCCTTAGTTAGCGGCGATTTGACGATCGCCGATTGATTTCGGTCGGTTGTCGGAGACAACCGCTTCTTGAGAGCTTATCGTGCGTTTGCCGCTTTTGCTGCAACGCGCAGATCGGCGACGAAGTGTTTGTATTCACGCTCGCGGGATGCTTCGTCAGGTTGACGCAGAAGAGAAGAAGGATGGACCGTTGCGACGACGCGGGGCGCGAGGGGTGATGACAAGAGCTTGCCTCGTTGTTTCGCGACACGGAAAGTCGGTCCGAAAACTGTTTGCCCGGCCGTCGAACCGAGAACGACAACAAGTTTCGGTTCGACCAGCCGCAGCTCGGCTTCGAGCCATGGGCGGCAGGCTGCGATATCGCGCGCACTCGGTTTCTGATGAATACGGCGTTTCCCGCGCGGTTCCCATTTGAAATGCTTGACCGCATTGGTGACATAAACTTCTTCCCGGTTTATTCCGGCATCCTCGAGCGCACGATTTAAAATTTTTCCGGCGGGACCAACGAATGGTTTGCCGGCGACATCTTCGTAATCGCCCGGTTGTTCACCAATCATGAACAAGGCGGCGTGTTTCGGGCCTTCGCCGAAAACGGTCTGTGTTGCATTCTTGTAAAGCGGGCATGCGGTGCAATCTTTCGCGGCCGCAGCCACTTTAGACAGACTGTTTGTTTCGGGTATCCGCGCGGGTGTCCAGACATCGTTACCGGATTGCGCGATTATTTCCCGTTGCAATTTCACAACCTAAAAACAGTGCGACAATGGCTCAGCATTCCATTTCTAATTCGATGACGCTCGAAACTCCGCGCTTAATTCTCCGGCCATTCGCGGCTGAAGATCTCGATCGTATGGCAGCGTTAATGGCGAACAAGGATTTCATGCGATTCTCGTTGGGGCCCCTGACGCGCAATGAAACATGGGAACGGTTTCTCGCTAAAGTGATCGCATGGAATCGCGACGGTCTGCCTTCGCAATTCGCAATGATTATGCCCTCAACGGGCGCGCTGCTTGGCTACTGCGGTTTTTTTCACCACGAAGTGGATGGCAAAATGGAAATTGAAATCGGTTACAGGTTGGATAGCAACTTCTGGAATCAGGGACTGACCACCGAAGCGGCGCGCGCGGTGCGCGACCACGGGTTTGGTGATTTGAAACTCGATTACGTCATCTCGCTGATTCATCCGGAAAATGTTCCGTCGCGGCGCGTGGCGGAGAAAAATGGAATGAAGCTGGAAAGAGAGACAACGTTTAGAGGTTTTCCGACGTTCGTCTTTTCAATGACGAGGCAGCGTTGGCTGGAACTGAAGAGTGACCGCGGATGACGCAGAGGTCGCGGATAAACAAAATAAGCATCGTCGAAGACTGCCATGCGCAAACGTAGCTTCATCTGATCGCAAAGTTTGGGACGCGACCTCGCGTGTCCCTCCAGTTAAGTGATCGAAGTGTTTGGGTGATTTCGGGTTTTGCCGGGTGTGTCATATCCGCGACCCCGGCGAAATCGGCAGTTAAGAAACGCTTTCGACCGGTGCAGGAGTCGGCGCATGACGGCTGATGAACTCGTCGGCGAGAGCGCGGTAGCCGCGTGTCCCGGCGCCGGACTTGTCGTATTCGAGAATGGTCTGACCGAAGCTCGGCGCTTCGCTCAACCGCACGGTGCGCGGAATTACGGTGGCATAAACCTTGTCACCAAAATGCTGCCGCACTTCGGCTACGACTTGTGAACTCAAATTGGTGCGGCTGTCGAACATGGTCATGAGAATGCCGCCAATCTGAAGACCGGGGTTTGCTCCGGAATCGCGCACCTGTTCGACAACGCGCACAATTTTCACCAGACCCTCCAGGGCAAAATATTCGCATTGAATCGGGGTGAGAATTTCATCGGCCGCGGCGAGCGCGTTGCTCATCAGAATCCCAAGCGAGGGTGGGCAGTCGAGCAGCACAAAATCGAAGGCGCTGTCGGCGCGCAACGGCTGCAATGTTCGAGAGATTCGCAGCAGATGATCTGGCATGCGCGCGATCTCCACCTCGGCGCCGGCAAGATCGAGATCGGCGGGAACGAGAAAGAGTTGGTCCAACCGCGTGGGCAAAATTTTCTCAGCGATGTCGGTTTGTCCAAGCAATGGTTCGTAGAGAGTTTCGCCTTCGAAATCCTGCATCCCAAGCGAACTGGTGGCGTTGCCTTGCGGGTCAAGATCGATGAGCAGGATGCGTTGGCCTTGTTCCGCCAGCGCAGCGCCGAGATTTACCGCCGTGGTCGTTTTGCCGACTCCGCCCTTTTGATTCGCTATGGCGATGATTTTCATGCTGGGGAGCGCACGCCGCTGGCGTGCTGGGGGTCACGGCTCGTCATCATGAACTTCGCCTGCGCTAAATGTCCGAGAAAAAGCTTTCGGCGAGCCGCCGAAAGCAACACGCGAGCCGCGTGCGCTCCACGGAGAAGAATTTCTTGTTTCATCGCGGAACCATTAGCGTGCGTAACTCGAAGGTGCGACGGCCATCGGCTTCGCGCCACCAAAGATCGTCTGGCGTCGGCAGCATCTCTGTTATTTCCAGCTCGCCGGATTTACTCAGCCAGCGATGAAAGATTTCTAAAAAGAGATAACTCTCCAGATCGATGAACACCGGTTTTGTATCTTTATCGCGGCCTTCGGCTCCGCTGCGCCGGAGCGCCTGTTCTGTCGGCCGAATGTAAACGAAACGCGGCAGATCTTTCGCGGCGCGCAACCGCTCGATCGCGAGAACGAGACCCGGTGAAAGGCCGGAAAAATTGCCACCGCCAATTTCCTCAGCCGAGATCGTCCACGTTCGGCGCTGAACAATGGCCCGGCCGCAGTGCAGGCGCGGTGTGTGCGGCGCGAGGCTAAATTGGAACGGATGAAAGCCGAGTGGGATGATCCAATTGCGGGCAAAAGATCCCAGATATTGGCCGTTGGCACGAAGTGCGACGTCGCCTTGTTCGTCAATGTAAACTTCGGCATGCGCGGGTGGAACGGAGCGCCAGTGCGGGTTACCGCGTTGAGGCGATGCAAAAATGGCCTGCTGGGGCAGGGCATCAAAAATTCGTACCGTGGTGTGTGCGGTAAAATCGGCGGCGAAAAAGCCGAAATGAAAGAACGGTTTGCCGAGAGTGTTCAATTCGAGGGCGCGGGAAAGGGCCGCGTGATCCGGACAACTCCAATACATGCAATGATGCAAGGTGGCGGCGGCAGGATGCAGCTCACTCACAACCCAGCGATATTCGCCTCGTAAGATTGCATCCTGTGAGTTGGCGGCGAGTTGGAAATCTGCGGAGGGAAAAGTGAACTCGTCGAATTCTTGATAACTGAAATTGTCGCGAACAACGTGACAATCCGCAGTAGTGAGTTCGTAATCTGTCAGGTGCGCGTGGGGTTTTAGTCGTTCGCGAAAGGCGGCTTTGACTTCCTGGAACGCCATCACTGCCAGTCCAACGAGACCTGGCCCGGTCAACGGAAGTTTGGCTGTGTCGCATGCACGCAAAAATGCAGGCAACGGCAGCGCGTTTTTGCCAACTTTTTCCAGCAGCGAACGCAACCCGGCGGCAACCCGCGAGGCAACGAATGCGTAATTATCGCGCCAGAAATCAATCCACGGTTCAGCGTCGTCGACGACTTCATTGAGCATTGCTTCGCTGATCTCGAATTTGCAATCACGAAAACACTCTTCCGCAATGGGATTGACGGCCGCATAGAGGGATCGTTGTCCGGGTTTACGCTCAGCGCCGAGCTGCGAAAGCTGGCTGCGCGCCGCCGATAAAATTTTCAGGCGTTGCGCGGCATCGCTTGCTTTGGCCAAATCGGCAGCGCATTTGATCAAGGAGTCGGCGATCGGCAACCAGCGTTGTCGAGCCGGTCCCTGAGGCCAGGCCGCAACGTCATCGCGCAAAATCTGAAATGCCGACGGCTCGAGTGCTGGAACTTCCAACGCCGTAATCAGAATTCTTTTGTCGAGCAAACCGCGGATGCTATCCAATTTGGCGTCAGCCAACTCGATCAACTTAACCATCGGCGTCCTTCCGTCGCATCGGGTGACAATTTTGAATTCCGCAGCAGTGAGGTCGACGGTCTCACCGCTGTCGACAAAGAGGAGGCGATGTCCAATTAAAATGCCGTTTGGATTTAGCCGAGCGCACCTGTGCAAAAAGGTCTCGTTGTCGGCATTAATCGCGGCGGCAAGAGCGTGTGCAGTCCAGCGTCTGTCTCTTATACACATCT
>JBKPQI010000122.1:0-7892 GCA_046733975.1 Verrucomicrobiota bacterium | reverse complement strand
GCCTCGGTCGTCGGCGCGACCGGCGAGGCGTGCGAAAAGTGTGCTGCGACAATCTCCGGGTCCTTCAAGCCGTGGCCTGTGCAGGTGCAAACAATTGTCATCTTTTCTAAGATCAAATCACTCAGCCGGGCCTTCGCTAATTTGAATAGTCCCGCGATGGGCGCCGCACTGGCGGGCTCGACGAAAATTCCTTCCGCCTTTGCCAACCATGATTGTGCTTCCAGGATCTCGTTGTCGCTCACGATATCGATCGCGCCTCGTGATTCGTCAATCGCGCGTTGCGCAGGTTCCCAGCTCGCCGGATTTCCAATACGAATGGCAGATGCGACCGTCTCCGGCCTCTCGATCACGCGCCGGCGAAACATCGGTGCGGCGTGCTCTGCTTGAATTCCGATCATCCGAGGCAAGCGTGTCGCTTTTCCTGCCTTCTTGTATTCCGAATAACCCACCGCATAAGCAGTGAGATTCCCAGCGTTGCCGAGTGGAAGGATGTGAATTTCGGGCGCGTCGCCGAGTTCATCGACGACTTCAAAGGCCGCGGTTTTTTGTCCGGCGATCCGGTCAGGATTGATTGAATTCACGATTGCGAATTCGCCTTTATCTCCGAGCTCTCGCACAATCCGCAACGCATCATCAAAGTTTCCATCGATGGAGACGATGCGGGCGCCGTGAGCAATGGCCTGGACGAATTTGCCACTGGCAATTTTGCCGGCCGGCAAAATGACAGCGCAACGAATGCCAGCGCGCGCAGCGTAGGCGGCAGCCGAGGCAGACGTATTTCCGGTCGACGCGCAAATTAAAGCCTCGGCTCCGCGTTCGACCGCCTTCGATACGGCAACGGTCATGCCGCGATCCTTGAACGACCCCGTAGGATTTAAACCTTCGCATTTAATGAAAACACGACCGCCGATCCGTTCGCTTAATCGCTGCGCAAAAACCAACGGAGTCGATCCTTCGCCCAAAGTGATGACCGGCGTCCCCTCGCCCATCAGCAAATGTTCGCGGTAGCGCACGATTACGCCCCTTCCGGTACTCCCGCGTTCGCCAGGCGGCGGCGCGGCCGACACGGACGCCTCTACACCAACAGCGTTTTTAGATTCGTTTTGCATCCATTGACAGCGTAACTTGTCGAAATGCGTTGCAAAGAGCACGTGCTCGTTTTTTCGTTTAAACTTCGCGTATGCCTGAACTGAACCGGGAAGAAAAGCTGCGACTTTTGAGGATCCTGCTCGAGAGCAGACATGGCGATTTGCGCGAGCAAAATCTCAATCGACAGGGCAAGGGTCACTTTCATGTCTCGGGCATGGGTCACGAAGCGCTCGCAGCCGTTTCCATTCAGATGCAGGAGGACGATTACATTGTCCCCTACTATCGCGATCGAGCGCTCGTGCTCGGCCGCGGGGTCAGCTCGCGGCAACTTGCGATCGATTATTTCGCGAAGGCAAAAGGCGAAAGTCACGGCCGACAAATGCCATCGCATTACAGTTGCGCCGAGAAACATATCTGGAGTGTGCCGACGCCAACCGGCTCACAACTTCTACCAGCCTGCGGAATTGCGTGGGGAATCAAGCTCGATGGCAAAAGCGCCGCCGTTGTCGCGACAGTCGGTGATGCAGCCACGCGGCAGGGCGATTTTTACGAGGCCATCTGTTTTGCCAAGGAGAGAAAATTGCCGGTGTTGTTTGTCGTCGAAGACAACGCTTATGGTATTAGCAGTCCCACCCGAAAAACGAACCCGCGCTCGCTCGATGTGGTCCAGCCGAATGATTGGCGCGAACTGGACGGCGGCGACGTCGGGCAAATTTACGACGAAGCGGCAAAGGCATTCGCGCACATTCGCGCCGGCAACGGGCCGGTCTTCTTCTGGATAATGATGGAGCGGCTCTCGAGTCATACCAGTTCCGACGACCAGAAGCTTTACCGCACCGCCGAGGAGCTAAAAAAATGTGAGGAGTGCGACCCATTGCGAAAATGGAAAGAACAATTGATCGCTGAAGGGCTGATCACCGAAGCGGATTACACAAAGCTCGACAATGAACTAAAAGAGCGGATTCGTCGCGAATTCTCGGATGCGGAAAAGGAACAGGATCCATCCGCGGACGAGTTGCTTGTTGAAGTGACCGGAAAATTCCCGCAACTGAACGATGAAGTTTTGCCGCCCGGAAAATATCGGATCGGCGACACCCTCAATAAAACGCTGCGGCTCGGGCTCGAGCGCGACAAGCGCCGTGTAATTTTTGGCGAAGATATCGAAGACCCGAAGGGTGGCGTGTTTCGCCTCACGCAAAGACTCTCGACCGAATTCCCGGGTCAGGTTTTCAATTCGCCCCTGGCCGAATCGACTATCCTAGGTGTTGCGTGCGGTCTGGCGTCGTATGGGAGGCGGCCGGTTTTCGAGCTGCAGTTCATTGATTTTATCGGACCGGCCTGGAATCAACTCGTCACGAATATCTGCTGTTTGCGGTGGCGCTCATTCGGCCAGTGGAGATGTCCGATGGTAATTTACGCGCCTTACGGCGCCTACCTGCCCGGCGGAAGTTTATGGCACAGCCAGGCCAACGAATCAGCGCTCGCTCATTATCCTGGTCTTTCCGTCGTCATCCCATCGACTCCCGAGGATGCCGCCGGATTGTTGTGGACGGCGATGCATTGCGAGGATCCCATTCTTTTCCTCATTCCAAAACATATGTTTTGGGCAGAACGCGAGAGCACAGAACCGGCGCGCGCGGTCCCACTCGGCAAAGCGCGCACGCGCCAGACCGGATCGGATGTAACGCTGATTGCGTGGGGCAACACGGTGGAGGAGGCGCTGGAAGCCACGGAACAGATCGGAGATGAAGCCAGCATTGAACTGATCGATTTGCGTTCGATTTCGCCGTGGGATCGTGAGGCGATTGAACAATCGGTCCGAAAAACCCGACGTGTGGTGGTGGTTCAGGAAGATACCGAGAACTGCAGTGTCGGCCAAATGATCATCGCGCACCTGGCATCGCAAGCTGATATTTGGGCAAATCTCGTTAGTTTTCCAATTCTCGTTAGCAAAGGCAACGTGATGATCGGCTACAACCCGATCTATGAGTATGCCGCCCTGCCCGATGTTGCGCGGATCGTGGCAGCGATCCGAAAATCGATTGCGACGAAAACAGAGCGCCCGGCCTTTCCTGTAGCCGCCGTCGCTGACGGCGGCAAACCCGAACGCGTCGTGCAACCGGCAGAGCCGCGGCCGACGACCGCGGCTACAGCCGCAGAAAAACAGCCCATCACCGTTCCGATCATGGGTGAAGGTATCCGTTCGGCCAAAATTGTTTCTTTACTGAAGAATCCTGGCGATCCCATTCAATTGGATGACGCTCTGTGCGAAGTTGAAACCGACAAGGCTGTTTATCCAATTGAATCGTCGTTTGCCGGAAAAATGGGGGAATGGAAGGTCGAAGTCGGTGACACAGTCGAGATTGGTCAGGAACTGGGAGCGATTTTTACAGGTGAACCTGTAGCCGCGGTCGCTGACCGCGGCAGTCCCGAAGTGGCGCTTCGGTCAAAGGCCCTTCCAACGACCGCGGCTACAAGGCGAGACCCGGCGCTTCCAGCAACAATCACGCGCAAACTAAGCCGTGTCATTCCCGCTAACCTGCAAATTGATGCACGCTGGGACGCGATTCGGGAGGCGCGCGACGCCGCGAAAAAGAACACTGATGGTCCCTCTCCTTCTGTGATGATGGCGTGGGCAGTTGTGCGCGCAATGGAAAAGCACGCGCCATTCCGCCGTTTGATTTTGGAAGACGACACCATTGTCGAGAACGATGACTTCGATCTGGGAATTGCAGTTGCGATTGAAGGCGATCGCCTCGCCACCGCTGTGATCACCGAAGCCAACCGCAAGAGTTGGAGTCACTTCGCGGAGATTTATCGCAAGATCGTTGATGAAACCCGCAGCGGCCGTGTTGATGCAATGAATGCACCTGTCGTTATCAGCAGCCTCGGCGCTTTTGGGGTGCGCTCCGGTGCGCCAATCGTGGTCCCGCCATCGGTTGGAACACTGTTTATTGGTTCGGCTCATCGAGAGATACTGCCGAACGGGAAGAAAAACGAGACCGCGGAAGTGATCACGCTTTCGTTGACATTTGATCATCGGGTGGTGAATGGAGCTGGCGCGGCCAATTTTGCTCACGAGATCAAAGAGCAAATCGAAAACTTCAGCTTGGACTCAGTGAAAGCGATCTCGTAATCAAAAAAGCCGACATTATCGCTTCGTGGTATTTCGGAAGAACGAGGTTCTGCTCGTGCTGGACACACGGAAACGCGTCCGTCCGTATTGTCCTACACAACCCAGTTTGGCTTGCGCTTTTCGTTGAAGGCGCCGATGCCTTCACGCGCTTCGGGTGAACCACGCGCTTGCATGTGATGCTTCAACGCCTGCTCAAGGTCCTGTTTCACTGAGGTTGAGCCAAGCTCTTCGATCATCCTTTTCGTTTGCAGAACGGCATTGGGCGCTCCCTGCAAAGCGGACTCCGCGAACTTTAGCGCTTCAGTCATCACTTCGTCACCGGAGACAACACGGTTAATCAGACCCATTGTGAGCGCGCGTTTCGCATCGATCAGTTCGCCGCCCAAGAGCAGCTCGCGAATGTCACGTTCGCGCAATTGCCTCCGCAAAAATGTCAAAACGAGGCCCGCAACCAACCCGCGGCGCGTCTCCGGATAGCCGAACTTCGTCCCTTCCGCCGCGACGACGAAATCGCACGCAGACATAATGCCGGCACCACCCGCAACTGCAGCTCCATGAACCGCGGCGATCGTGACCGGCCGCGCCTCGCTCAGCGCGCCAAGCACGTGAGCAACCAAATCAGCAGTCGCGTGCGCTTTGGTTTGATCCTGGGCTTCCTTCAAATCCAAACCGGTGCAGAAGGCTGCACCAGCGCCGCGCAATATGATGATTCGCTCCTGCGGCTGATCGGAAGCCAGCTTAATCGCTGCAATCAGTTCGGTGAGAAGCTGAATGGACAGTGAGTTACGCCGTTCCGGGCGATTTAAGGTGATGATCGTAATCTGCGGCGAATGTTTTTCAGTGAGAACGACGGACATGGGAAAGTAAGTTACGGAGCGGCAAACGTCGCACTTTCACCTTAATCTGCTAGTAACTTTCAGCGATGGAACCGTTCAAGCTTATCGAATGTCCACGGGATGCCTGGCAAGGGCTAAAGCTTCAAATTCCGACTGAGCGGAAGGTGGAATATTTACGCGCGTTAATCGCCGCGGGTTTCCGGCACATCGACGCAGTCAGTTTCGTATCGCCAAAGGCGGTGCCGCAGATGGCGGACAGCGAAAAAGTGCTCGAACAACTCGGAGCTGTCGGGGACGTTGAGATCATCGGGATTGTTGTTAACGAAAAAGGTGCGGAGCGCGCGATCGCGACAGCCGCGGTGACCACTTTGGGCTATCCGTGCTCGATCTCCGAGACCTTCCTGCATCGAAATCAAAACCAGTCGCAGGAAGAGAATCATGTCCGGTTGAAGAAAATTAAGAAACAAGCGGATGAAGCGGGCCTTGGAATGGTTGTCTACATTTCGATGGCGTTCGGAAATCCTTATGGCGATCCATGGAGCGAAGACCAAGTCGCGCGGGCTGCCGCAAAGATCACAAGCCTGGGAATTGCTGCTATCTCAATTGCCGACACGGTGGGGGCTGCGACGCCCGACCTGATTCGGAGCGTGTTGGGGAACGTCAATCGTGCTTGCTCTGAATGCGAAGTTGGCATTCACATGCACAGCACTCGTGCGGAAGCAGGAGCCAAAGTGCTCGCAGCCTACGAGGCAGGCTGTCGCCGATTTGATTCTGCCATTGGTGGACTTGGCGGCTGTCCTTTTGCCCAAGATCAATTGGTTGGAAACATCCCGACTGAAGAAGTTTTGCGAGCATTGCAGGAACGCGGCGTGACGCTGCCCTTTTCTGCGAAACTCGGAAACGCTGTCATCCTCAATTCCGCCATCAGCAGTGAATTTTCCACTGATTTGTAGTCGCCTCGTTCAGCCAAGACGCTGACATCTGTGTCGAAACGGCGACTAAGCGCCGTGACTACATCCTTTGGTGAATACGAACCGGTTCTACACCTGCACGACGCCGGTGTGGAACCGGCCTTTCGCGGGCGGTCGAGTGACATACTGAACGAGTCGGACGAGGACATCGCGCGTATCGTGCGGCTGAATGATAGCATCGATCCAACCACGTGCGGCGCCATAACGAATGTCGGTTTGTTCTTCGTAACTCGCCTTCACTTTCGCCCGTAATTCCTCGAGTTCTTCTGGCTTCGCCTTCTTGTCTCCGCGTTCTCTTGCCCGCGCGAGAATGGAAAAGACGGTGTCGCTCGCCTGTGACGCGCCCATCACCGCATAGCGCGCATTTGGCCAGGCCAGAATAAAACGCGGGTCATAAGCTTTGCCGCACAGGGCATAGTTGCCCGCGCCAAATGAGCCGCCGACCACGACCGTGATTTTCGGGACAATCGAATTGCTGACCGCATTCACCAATTTCGCGCCGCTGCGAATAATGCCACTTTGTTCCGCCGTTTTTCCGACCATGAATCCAGTCACATCCTGGAAGAAAATGATCGGCAGCCCGACCTGATTACAATCCATGACAAACCGTGCGGCTTTATCGGCGCTATCGGAATAGATGACGCCGCCCATCTGGATACCTTCCGTCTTGGTTCGAACCTGCAGACGCTGACTGGCGACGATTCCAACCGGCCGACCACCGATGCGAGCGTAAGCCGTCACCAATGTCTTGCCATAGTCCGCCTTGTATTCATCGAGGGAATCGGCATCGATAACGGTGGCGAGCAGATCCCGCGCGTCATAATTTTTGTGCCCGTCGACACTGATCAAGTCGTAAATGGTCTCGGCTGATTTGGCAGGCTCCTTGCCGCTGGCCGTTTCACCCTTCTCGTTAGCTTCCGGCAGCATCGCCACCAACGATCGCAGTTTTTCCAAACACGCTTCATCGTTCTTTTCGTAGAAATCCACCGTCCCGCTGATTTCGGAATGCATTTTTGCGCCGCCGAGTTCTTCCTGATCGACGATTTGTCCAATGGCGGCCTTGACCAGTGATGGGCCCGCGAGGTAAAGGCCGCTGCCTTCGGTCATCAGGATCTTATCGCATAACACCGGCAGATAAGCGCCACCGGCGACGCAATTGCCCATGATGGCGGCGAACTGCGGAATGCCGGCGGCGGAGATGACGGAATTGTTGCGAAAGATGCGGCCGAAATCATCTTCGTCCGGAAAAATTTCATCCTGCATCGGAAGAAAGACGCCGGCGGAATCGACCAGATAAATCAGCGGCAGATTATTTTCGAATGCGATCCGTTGAGCACGAATCAGTTTCTTTGCCGTCTGCGGGAAGAACGCGCCTGCTTTCACGGTGGCGTCGTTCGCGATGATCATGCACGGGACATTGGCAACGCTGCCAATGCCGGCGACGGCCCCGGCGGCGGGAACCCGGCCCCACTGTTCATACATTTTGTAGGCGGCCCAAACCCCAATCTCAAAAAATTCCGCGTCCGGATCGAGCAGGCGCGCCAGGCGTTCGCGCGCGACCAACCTCCCGAGTTTGTGTTGTCGGTCCTGCCCGGCTTTGCCGCCCCCTTCGCGCAATTGATCTTCCTCCGCGCGAATTTTCTCACATCGATCCCGCAATGTTTCGCCCTTGGCAGTTCGTGAGGACATGCGAAGGAGGGTTTAATCCGGCACGGCCCTTACTTCAAGCGCAGGGTGACGGACTCGCCGACTCGCCGGTGCAATTCACCGCTGCACGCTCGACGAATTTAAGGTGGGATCCGCCGCTCCGCCGGACGATGCCAAAAGTAAAAGGCGGCCCCTAGGGCGCTATTCTTGAAC
>JBKPQI010000121.1:0-4448 GCA_046733975.1 Verrucomicrobiota bacterium | reverse complement strand
GCTAGGAATACTGACGCAGTGGTCGGTGTCGGTCGCAGCAGCTTAATGGCGTAATCAGCCGTTACGGTACATGGCGGACGGTCGGCGCCGGCTTTGTTCATCAAATGCCACGCTGCGGTCCAATTGCAGTGACAATCGAGCAGCGTGCCGATAATTCCTCCGTTCAAAACGCCAGGGAAAGCTTCGTATTTTGCCGCCGGCTTCCACTCTGCAACTATCTCAGCTCCGTTTGGAAAACTGCGGATGCGCAAACCGTCGGCGTTGGCCGGCCCGCAACCCCAGCACGAGTTGTTCGGCGCGTATTTTTCCTGGAGCGACTGGTTCATCATTTGTCCATGTATACATCCTGTAGTCGCCTCCCTCTGTCGAGGCGTAGTTAAGGTCACGGCGACAGAGCGCCGTGGCTACAGTCGGCGAAGATACCAGCTGTGAGACAAAGATCTCGTGGTCTGCTCAATGCTGTAGCGTCGATTGTCATCATCCGACCCATGGGCGATGACAGCGGCCACCACAACCTCAACTCTTTCTTAGCGGAATCCCTCGACTGACGCTCGGGATGACGGCTGAACACTACGGCCGCGTCTTACCGTTTTTTGAAACACCGGTGTACGGCCGGATAGCCGGCCCGGTATAAAGCGACGTCGGCCGGATCAGTCTATTATGGTCGTGCTGTTCGACCACGTGCGCGCACCAGCCAGCCACCCGCGAAGCGGCGAAGATCGGCGTGTTCAGCGCAGGATCGAATCCGAACATCGTGAATACAGGTGCAGCGTAGAGGTCGACATTGGCACAGAGATGTTTTTCGTGCTCCATCGTTTGCTCCAGTTTCTCGCAGATCGGAATCCAGTTTTCTTTTCCAGTCCGTTTACCTAGATCGCGTCCGATCTCACGCATGATCGGCACGCGCGAATCGCCCTTCTTGTAAATACGATGACCGAACCCCATGATCTTGGCTTTCTCAGCCAGTTTTTCCTTCAACCACGCTTCAGCTCGATCCGGTGTCTTAATCTCGTTAAGCATGCGCATCGATTCCTCGTTCGCGCCGCCATGCAGCGGACCCTTCAGCGTGCCGCACGCACTCGTCACCGCCGCGTAAATATCCGCTAGCGTTGATGCCGTCACCCGCGCCGCAAAAGTTGAGGCGTTGAACTCATGATCGGCATACAAAATGAAAATCGTGTCCATCATCCGGATCTGCCAATCCTGAGGAACTTCACCGCGCAATTTGTAAAAGAAATTTCCGGCTAAGGTCAGGTCCTCACGTTCCGGCAGCGGATCTTCGTTGTGGACAATGCGGTAACCATCGGTGATCAGGGTCGAAACCTTGGCGATCAAGCGAATCGCCTTGCGAACATTAGCCGCATGCGAATGATCGTTGAGTTCCGGATCGAACGCGCCCAGCATTGAGACGCCGCTGCGAAGCATATCCATCGGATGTGCGTCCTTCGGCATCAGGCGCAGGGCATCGAGCACCTGCTTCGGAACGGAACGGGCAGCAGCAATCTCGCGGGTAAATTTGCCTAGCTGTTCGGCATCCGGCAATTCGCCCTTAAGCAGTAGATGTGCTACCTCCTCGAAGCTCGCTTCTTCTGCCATTTTGTGGATGTCGTAGCCGCGATACGCCAGCCCGGCGTTTGGATCGACCCAGCAAATTTCTGTCTCTCCCGCGATGACGCCGGCGAGACCTGGACTGTAGGGTGGTTTGGTTTTTTTAGCTGGCATTTTGACACTTTTCTTTACTCGCGAATGGCCAACATTCAATGCCCAAACATCGCGGTAAAATGCGTCTGAAGGGACAAGCGCTGTCGTGTCCCAAAGTTTTGGGCGGCGACAGCGCCGCGCCCTCCACCAACCGGTCATCCCGAGCGAAGTCGAGGGATCCCGCAATGTAATCTTCAACGTACGCAACGGGATCCCTCGGTCCGAGCCGGACTGGCGTTTACGCTCGGGCTGACCAGGTTTCGTTTGGATCGTAGTGGAGCAACTGGTAAAGCTCAGATCGCGTTTGCATTTTCTCCAGCCAATCCACCTGGCTCGACCGCTTTCTTAAACTGCGCAAGAATTCCCCGGTTGCTTTCATGGAAACCCGAAATGCGCTTTGTGGGAAGATGACCATTCGATAACCGAAATCGCGTAAATCTTCCAGTGGGAGAAGAGGCGATTTGCCGAACTCGGTCATGTTCGCCAACAGCGGGACGTCAATTTCCTTGACGAATTCGCGAAATTCCTCCTTTGTTCGCAACGCTTCCGGAAAAATCGCATCCGCTCCTGCAGCAACATAGGCCTGCGCCCGCTTGATCGCGCCGGCGAAATCTTCAACCGCTCGCGCATCCGTCCGCGCAATCACCAAAAAATTCGGATCCCGTTTCGCGCCAACGGCCGCCTTAATTTTTTCCTCCATATCAGCCGATGCGATCAGTGATTTGCCTGCGAGATGTCCGCAACGTTTGGGAAATTCCTGATCTTCGATATGACAACCAGCCAGACCGGCACATTCCAACTCAGAGATTGTGCGCGCCGCATTTTCAACCCCGCCAAATCCCGTATCGGCGTCAACAATTGCCGGAATTTTGACGGCTTTCGCGATAAATCCGGCCAGCAAAACGACTTCACTCAGTGTCAGGAGACCAACATCGGGCACGCCTGCGGTGCAATTCGCCAACCCCGCGCCACTGATATAAACCGCGTCGAATCCGGCGCGCTCAATTTGCCGGGCAATCGATGCATTCGGCGCTCCTGGCATGGCGACGCAATCTTTCGCGATTAATTCGCGCAGACGTTGCGCCTTGGTCATCCCGCGCGATGTCGAGGGATCCGGTTGAAGTTTCCTTAAAGGTTTCGCCACGGGATCCGTCGGCTCCGCTCGGGATGACGATGTTTTCTTCATCAACGCATTCGCAGCAATTTCATCAAATGATGCGCGCCCTTATGCTGATCGAAGGACCAGGCATGATCCAAAATTTTCGCACAATGGTCGCGGCCCATAGCAGGTTCTGCCAGCCGCAGAAATTTTCGCTCCAACTCTCCATCGGTCACCGGATTTTTCGCGTTCCCAAGCGGGTAATCGACTCGCTTCGTCAGAGTGCGGCCATCCTTCAATGTTACATGCACGATGTTGGCGACTGCGGTCGCATAAAGCGCGCTTAATTCGGCATTGCGCGTGACTTTTACGTTTTCCAAAAACTTCCAAATCGCCGGATCGGTGAAGCGTGCCGGTTCGAATTGCCGGTCAGTCACATCGCCATCGATTAATGCAATCGCGGTGATGTAAGGCAGGCTGTGATCGGCGGTCTCACGCGTTTCCGGTTTCCATTTTTCCGGCTCGCTCCCGATGATGTCGACCGAGGCATCGTGTGACTCAATGTGGACCGACGCAATCTGCGAAGGGGTGTCGATCTGCTGGCGCAAAAAGAGTGCCGCCTCGATCGCGCTCTGACTGTGATATTCGGCCGGCCAATATTTGATGCTGGTGTTCAAAATCATTGAGGCCGGTCCTTGTGGATTCTGCGCAAAGGGCACGGCGAACTTTTCGCCTACGTCGCCGAGCGACACACCGAGTTCTTTTTCAAATCCCATTTGGCCTTCGAAAATCGGAGCCGGCCCCGTCATGCCTGCGCGCGCCAAAAGCGCCGAATAAACGCCATGTCGCGCGGCGTGCGCAAAAGCCACTCCCTTCCAATGGGAAAGTTCGCCCACGCGCGATTGCCGCATCCCCATTCCCGCGACACCGGCAATGTTCACCGCATGTCGCGTTTTCTCACGATCGAGCTTCATCAACATTGCCGCCGCCAGCGCGGTCGAGAACGATCCGTAGGTTGGATGATCCCAGCCGCGGGCACGGATGCTCGCCGCATCACACAAGCGGCATTGCACTTCGTACGCGAGGGCCGCCGCAGTAATTACCTCCCGGCCGGTCGCTCCCACGCTTTCACCAACTGCAAGGACCGCGGAAAAATTATCGCTCGGATGCGCCGGCTCCTTGGAAAGATAAGTATCGTTGTAATCAAAATAACGGATGCAACAGCCGTTCGCGAATGCAGCCCAATCAGCCGGGGCCTGGTGATGGGTTCCTATAATTGTCGCGCCATGTTTCGCGGAAAATTCAGACGCGACTTCGCGTGCGATCCGGCAGGGTTCTTCGTTCCAAGCGCCCAACGCGCAGCCGATTGAATCGATGATTCGACGTTTCACCTCGTGCACGGTCTCGCGCGATAAGTCTTCAAACCGGAGAGTACAGGCATATTCAGCAAACTGATGGGCGAGTGATTTCGTCATAAGGAATTAGGAATGTGCAATGTGACGGCGATTTTACCCGCGGCAAGCGCCTCAATCTGTCATCCCGAGCCAGCCGAGGGATCCCGTAATGAAATCTTGAAGGTAGCGCAACGGGATGCCTCGACTCTGCTCGGGATGACGGCATAATCTCTCCACATGAGCAAAGTCTACCC
>JBKPQI010000120.1:0-5794 GCA_046733975.1 Verrucomicrobiota bacterium | reverse complement strand
GGATGTGATTCATAGGCGTCCGTAGCTCGTGACTGGCGCGCGACAGAAGCTCGCTTTTTGCTTGAAGCGCCTTTTGTAGTTCTGCCGTGCGCTCTTCCACCCGGCGCTCAAGATCAGTTTTAGCGACAAGCAAACTTTGATTGAGATCGAGGATGCGCATGGCCACGCGCACTCGCGCCATGAAACGATCGCGTGCGAACGGTTTGGTCAGGAAATCGTCAACGCCCGCATTCATTGCGTCCAGATAGGTGGCGTTTCCTTCCCGGGCTGTGATCAGAATGACATAGCTAAGCTGGGACCGTTTTTGAGCGCGAATTCGTCGGCACAGTTCCAATCCGTCCATACCCGGCATCATCCAGTCGGAGATGATCAGTTGATGACGCTGGCGTTTCCACGCTTCCCATGCATCAGAGCCATTGGAAGCTTCGGTGACGGCATGGCCCAGCTCCTGTAGGGCAGAATTCAGCAAAAACCTGCCACTGCTGTCGTCGTCGGCGACGAGAATGTTCATTTCTGGGTCTTGGAAGCGGCTGTCGAGGTGCAGAAAGCGTACCGCTCTAGAGGGGGTTTTCGCGCTTTGACCGCAATATCTTACCATTCCCGGCTAAAGTGTTCCATGGCCCTGTAATTGCTCGCCCAGAGCCTGACCAAGCGGGGTAACATATTGTGATTCGCGGGCGAGAACTAAGCTTCCGTATTTTGTTAGCGGAGGATAATTACGTAAACCAGCAAGTCGCTCTCGGTTTGTTGGAGACACTTGGCTACCACGCCGACACGGTGGTCAATGGCATCGAAGTTTTGGAAGCACTCAATCGCATTCCCTACGACGTCATTTTAATGGACTGTCAAATGCCGCAGCTGGATGGCTACGAGACAGCACGACGAATCCGGCAATTTGAAGAGCAGGTCGCAGTAGCTCTGGATTGCAGAAGGCCAGTCTACATCATTGCCATGACCGCCAACGCCATGGTTGGCGACCGCGAAAAGTGTCTGGGCGCAGGAATGAATGACTATTTGAGCAAGCCGGTGCGCCGGGATGAATTGGAGGTAGCGCTAACGCGATATGGTCAGATTGGTCTTAACGCCGCTGTCGCTAACAAAACGTCGAATTCAGCCCGCGACATTCTCGTCGATATCGATCATTTGCGCGAGGTCGCGCACGACAGGGCGGATCAATTGCAGGAATTGATCGATCTCTATCTGGTTGAGGCCGGTCCGATGTTAGATTCTCTCGGCCACGCGATTCGATCCAACTCCGCCGGTGAGGTCGCCCGCCTCGCTCACGAGTTCGTTGGCTGCAGTCTCTTCTGTGGCGTAGAAGCATTCACCCAACCTTTGCGCGCGTTAGAACGCCTCGGACACCAGGGGAACCTCTCGGGAGCGGATGCGTTACTTGCCGATGTTCGGCATAAATTTCCTCGCGTTCAAAGCGCCTTCACCCAACTTGTACAGACATTGCAAACGCTCAATCCATAACTGATGAAAAGAGTTTTCGCACCAAGGAAAAAGAGCACCATTGTGATCCTTGACGATGAGTTAGCCAGTCAGGGCTACCGCCAGAAACTTCAGGCGCATGGATTCAAGATTGAGCTGACGAGCGCCTTCGACACGACATTGCAGTTCGTGAAGAACGGTGGGGTCAACCTGACGATCATCGATCTCTGCCTGCCGGGCATAAATGTGGTCGAACTGATCAGGGCTATCCGTTCGGATTCTAGTGTTCAGGCCGCACGAATTATCGCGTTTTGCAGTCCATATCTCGGCTCCTTGATGCAAGCTGCGGTAGAAGCAGGCGCAACGAAATGCGTGGCAAAATTCGATACTACGCCGGAACAATTAGTCGAACTGGTGCGGGAGCTGGGAGTAAGCCCGAAACCGAACCGCACGGTCGCCAACACGGCTGCAGCGTTCGAGTCGGGTCAGGAGAAGCCGTCCTCAAATCTTCTGATTAACAAATCCCAGACGCTGGCAAAACTGCGTGCCGGTTTTCAGAATTTCAGCAGGACGGAGCGGGAAGATGTGCGTCGCACTGCACTTCTCCAGATGCATCGTCAACTTCGTTCGCTCATCGGTAGCGCAAACGTTCTTGCCCTTCGTAATGCCGTGCAGATGAGCATCGCCTTGGAAGCCCTACTGATCGAATTATACAACAAACCGGCGAAAACGACGCCGTCGGTTGTACGAACCATTGCACACTCGGTTGAGACATTGGCGTCGCTATTCGAGCGCACCACGAATTCCCAAGCTGAAACAATAGCGTCGCCCAAAGTCCTGGCGGTCGACGACGAAGTCATCGCGCGCCAGTTGATTTGTTCCGCAGTTGAAAAGTGCGGGCTCGAGCCAGTCGGTCTGGACGATCCGCTCGCGGCACAACGCCTTGTCGAGCGGGAACGGTTCGGTGTCATCTTCCTCGATATCGAAATGCCGGGGCTAACCGGCCTCGAGTTGGGCGTAAAGATCCGGGCGACAGAATCGAATCGTACCACTCCGATTGTCTTTGTTACTTCACACGCTGATTTCGGAAGTCGCGCGCAATCAGCTTTGAGTGGAGGCAATGATTTTATCGCCAAACCGTTTCTGCTGGTTGAAGTGGCGCTAAAGGCGCTCACCTGGTTGTGTAAAGACGGGGTTCAGCCAGTCGCTGCGGCCGGGGTGCAACATGGTATTACAGTTGCCACAGGTAGGCAGGAATCCTCGGTTGCGGCGCCGCGTCCCGCAATGCCGTTGCCGCGCTCGTCGCCAGTGAGATGAAAATCTTGATCGCGGATGACGACGCTGTGGCCTTGCAACTTCTGCAATTAACCCTCGAGCGAATGGGCCATGAAGTAGTGGCAACGCGTACTGGAACTGAAGCGTGGGAAGTATTCGATCACGATCCTTTTCGCGTCGTCGTAAGCGATTGGATGATGCCGGAGATGGACGGCTTGGAATTTTGCCAGCGAGTGCGGGCGCGTCCGAACACACCGTATACCTATTTTATTCTTCTCACCGCCTTAAGTACAAACGCGAAAAACTACGATCTCGCCACCGACGCCGGCATTGATGATTTTCTACCCAAGCCGCTCGATGCCACCGCGATTCAGATGCGCCTGCGCGTCGCGGACCGCATTCTTTGGTTTACGCGAGAAGTTCACCAACTCAAGCGCTTGATCCCAATCTGCGCCTACTGTCATAAGATACATACAGGAAGCGATTACTGGCAGCGGTTCGAATCGTACATTCAGCAACAGACGGGCTCGAAATTCAGCCACGGGATGTGCCCGGAGTGCTTTGAGACGCAAAAGGCGAAATTAAAATGCGCGAAATAATGTGCGCGGCGGACTCGGGTTCTGTTGCGTGTACTTTTGCAGCGGTGCAAGGCTGTAACAGACGCTCGCTACGTCGCGCAGTTGTAAAGGAATGGGGCACGGCGTGACCAGCGCTGAATTAATTATCGTGAAGACCGTTCGCATCCTTCTCGCAGATGATCATAAGGTGGTGCGCCACGGAACGCGGGCGTTGTTGTCGCAGATTCCGGAATGGGAGGTCATAGGCGAGGTTGATAACGGCCGGGACGCCGTCTCGATGACGGAGAAACTCAAGCCGGACATCGTCATTCTGGATATTGGCATGCCGCAGCTAAACGGGTTGGATGCGACACGTCAGATCAAGAAGATTTGCCCGCAAACAGAAATCTTGATTTTTACGGCGCACGAGGCTGAAGAATTGATTCACGATGTTTTTGACTCTGGGGCGCGGAGTTACATCATGAAAACAGACGCGGCAGATCATTTGATCGATGCCTTGAAAGCGCTGGCGGAACACAAACATTTCTTTACTTCGCGAATCTCAGAAGTGGTTTTTGCCCGGTATATTAACGAGAAAAAGACCCCCGAACCTACGCAAGAGAAGAGTCGTATCACCGATCGCGAGCGGGAAATTGTGCAGCTCTTGGCCGAAGGTAAAACCAGCAAGGAAATAGCCGCGACCCTCGGAATTAGTGTGCGGACGGTGGAAACACATCGCGCGGCGATCATGAAAAAATTACGGTTAAAGTCGTTCAGCGAGTTAATCCGTTACGCCATTCGTAACAGGATCGTTGAAGCCTAATCCGCCGTTTGGCCCGAGGCGGTTCAGCATTTTCGTTAACCTCTTTCTAGCGTGGGTTTTAATTGGCCCTCCAAGGCGACAGCGGTAATCGGAATGTAAGTCGCCGCAGGGAAATACGAATTACCATTAGGAGGGCACGTAGGGTGCTGTCTCCCGAAACGCACTGGATGTTGGACACAAAAAGTATTCCATTCTCGCCTCCTTGGCAGCTTTCGGACGTCGCTAAAGCCGACCAGCTGAAAGCCATCGACCTGGACGCACGCCCGGCTGTCACACGTTACGCACAATTGCCGATTGTTGTCGCTGAAGACGATCTTGTCTCCCGCACGCTCATTAGCAATCTGATGGAGAAATGGGGTTTCAAGGCCGAAATCACGCAGGACGGCCACGAAGCAATGATGGCTTTGCGAAAAGAGCAAGGGCCAGCCCTTGCCGTTCTCGATTGGATGATGCCCGGCATAGACGGCCTGGGAGTGTGTCGCCGTATCCGTCAGAGCGACAAAATGGTTTACGTGATCATGCTTACGTCACGCGGCACCAAAGAAAATATCGTGGAGGGATTACACGCAGGCGCGGACGATTACCTGATCAAACCATTCGACAAGAATGAGCTGTTAGCGCGAATGCAGGTCGGATTTCGGATTCTTGAATTGCATGGCGCTCTGGCGGCACGGGTGAAGGAGCTGGAGGAGGCTACTGCTGAAATCGGCGAGCTAAAGTTAAGAATTCCGCTCTAGGATAAATCTTGCGAGTATCGCCCGCGGCTGCGTGCCTCACGCAAGCCGTTGGCTTGCTCCCCTAAAAAGCTTGGGCCAACGTCTGGGCCGGCATCTGGTGTTGACCATTTTGAAGGTGGCTTTTAAAAAATGAGCGGATCTCGGCAAATTCGGAGCTCGCTTTTTCATATGCCGCCGACGCGGTGGCCAGATTGCCGCTACTACCGAGCTGCTCCAATTCATTCAGAAATGGAACGATTGAATTAGTCCCGCAGCTCAGGCTCGCGCCGCGCAAACGGTGCGCGATTGAACGGACATGATTCGCGTCATTGTTCCGGATGGCCATTTCCATAGCTGGTAAAAGCTCCGCGCCTTGCTCCAAATACAGCTCGGCGACCGTTTGCATGGCTCCGGGAGCGTCGCCGCAAATTTCGCGCAGACGTTGCAGATCCACGGGCGCCTTCGCCATCCGAATGGGGGTCCATTTTTTTAAGGCGGCGTCCAACTCGGCTTCGATGATTGGTTTGGTCAGATAATCGTCCATTCCCGCCTCCAGGCATTTTTCGCGATCTCCGCGGAGTGCGTGTGCCGTCATGGCAATAATGCGAGGCGACGTTTCGAACTCGCGACGGATTGCGCGCGCAGCCTCATAGCCGTCCATCTCTGGCATTTGGCAATCCATTAGGACGATGTCGTAGGCTGTTTGCTTGAGTGCGGCCAGGGCTTCCTTGCCGTTCACTACGATATCAGCTCTGTAGCCAAGATCCTCCAACAGCAGGAGAATGACGTAGCGGTTCACCTCGTTATCTTCAGCAACCAGAATGCGCGTGTCATGAATTGGACGGGGCGATGCATCGGTCCGCGACTGTTTTTCCGGCTTACTTATTTTTGATGGCGTTCCTCCGAGAACTGTGGCCAGACAGCGATGGAGTTGGGGTTGCTTTACCGGCTTAACGAGGAAGGCGTCAATGTCAGAATTCTTACGCGCT
>JBKPQI010000119.1:0-11044 GCA_046733975.1 Verrucomicrobiota bacterium | reverse complement strand
ACACTGTGCTAACATCGTCGGCAGCGTCAGATGTGTATAAGAGACAGGTAAAATACACTCCGCGTCTTTACGGGCTGGTCTACAACATGACCTCGAATCACGAGGACACGAACGACCTGCTGCAGGACATTTTCTCGAAAGCCTACAAATCGATCCGTGGTTTCAGAGGCAAATCCTCGTTTTACACCTGGGTTCACTCCATTGCCGTGAACATGACGCTGAATTTCCTAAAGAAACGCGGCCGGCGTTTTCACCTCAGCCTCGATGATGTGGATGCGAGCATTCAGAACGACAAGGAGTTCCTCGAGGTCACCCAAACCAGCAGTCCGGTGCGGGAGGCCGACCTTTCCGAGCTCCAGCGAAGATTGAACGAGGCCATGATGAAATTGTCTGATGAACACAGAGCCGTGGTCACCATGTTCCATATTCAAGGTATGCCCCACGCCGAAATCAGTAAAATCTTGAACGTTTCTGAAGGAACGGTACGTTCCCGGCTCTTTTACGCGAATCGGCAATTGCAAAACTATTTGGACGAGTTTCGCAAGAACCCGGTAACGTAACGAAGAATACGATGGACGAATTTAACGATAACGAAATTGGCCGACTGTTGCGGTTGAAAAAGTACGAGCAACCGCCGCCCGGTTATTTCGAGAATTTCCTGCACGAATTTCATCGCCGGCAGCGCGATGAATTGCTGCGGCAACCGCTTTGGAAGATCGCTCTCGGCCGGGCGCAGGATTTCATGATGAGCCTCAACGTCGCGCGCCTCGCTTCCTATCCCGTGGCGGTGACGGCGGTGCTGCTGTGCGCAGCCGTGATTTCGCTCAACATTTATCGCACCCCGTCGGCTCCGAATGTTGCCCGCCTTTCGCCCGCTGTTCCAGCCCAACACGTGAGCGACGATGGCTGGAGCCTGGCTGCGCCGGTCTCCACTCGCATCACCGTTAGTCAACCGCGCACGCATCTCTCGACTCACCGGACGGCTACGCCTCCTCGTTATGTGCTGGACAGCATGCCCGTGAGTTATGAGTCGTCTCTGCGGTTCTAATCATCGCCTGCGGGCGGTGGAGAAATCGGTGCTGCGTTGGCTGTCCATTCCGTTTCTTGCGCTTGCGCTATCGTCGCGGGCCGACGATCAACCCGCGTCCGCCATCAGCCGCGAAGTCAAAGACATTTTTGATCATTGCAAAAAGTCGGTGGTGAAAATCCACGGCGCCGATGAACACAGCGAGCTTTCCGGCACCGGCTTTTTCATCGATCCGACAGGGACAATTTACACCGCGTATTCGGTTGGTGGAGAAGGGGCAAACTTTAGTGTGGAGTTTGAGGGGAAAAGACTTCCGGCGCGACAGCTCGTAGCGGATGTGCGTAGCGGGATCGCTATTTTAAAGGTTGATTCTACGTCACCTGCTCTGCCTGTCGGCAAATCTGAGGGCATGGAGGTCACGGCTCCTGTCATTGCGATTGGTTATCCGCTCGATCTGCCGGCAACGCCCAGCCTCGGGTTGATCGGCGGTTTTGATCGGAAATATCTTGGCTATTATTTTCACACCACGCATCTGCGGGTGAACGTGCCGACGCAGCGTGGAGAAGCGGGCGCTCCACTCCTTAACATGAAAGGGGAAGTGGTTGGCATCGTTGCGTTCACTCTGGAAAACAAATCATCGTGCTACGCTTTGCCGATTGAGGCGGCTGAAAAAATCCGCAGCGACTTCATGCGTTTTGGCGAGGTACGGCACGGCTGGATCGGCGCGAACCTGATGGAGGCGCTGCAGGCCAAAGAGGGATCGTCGGCGGAAGTAACCGAGATTCTCGATAACACTCCGGCGGCGAATTGTGGGCTGGAGGCGGGCGACATTTTGCTGCAGGTCGGGCGCAGAGAAATACATCAACCGGACGATATCATTGACGCTTCGTTTTTTATCAGCGCGGGCGACAAAGTGCCGATTACGATCATGCGTGGCGACCAGAAATTGACGTTGACTGCCCAGGCTGAGGTTCATCCGACTACGGAACAGGTGCAGCGGATTCAGCGTCTGCAGCATCCATTAATGATCGCGCAGCCGAGCGCAAATCAGCCGACGCTACCGCTGAGCTTGCAGAAAGCGCCCGAGCGCACGCCGTAGGCGCGACGTCATAACGCGGTCATCCCGAGGGGAAGTCGAGGGATCCCGTTGCGCTATCTTTAAGCTTCCGCGGCGGGATCCCTCGACTGGCGCTTCGGAGGACCGGACCGGTGTTTTAGCGCTCCAATACTCGGCGAAATTCGCGTTCGCCGATAATCTTCACACCAAGCTTTTTCGCTTTATCCAACTTGCTGCCCGCTTCCTCACCGGCAAGAAGGTAATTGGTCTTTTTACTGACGCTCCCGCTCACTTTTCCGCCGCGCTCAATAATCATCTCGGCGATTTTGTCGCGCGACTCGCTCAAGGTTCCAGTGATCACCCACGTGGTTCCGGAAATTGCCGAATCGTTCGCCTTGCGCAGCTCAACCGTTGGTTTTACCCCAGCTTTCCTTAATCGCGCGATCAAATCGCGATTATGCGGTTCCTGGAAAAATTGATGAATACTCGACCCCACCACTTCGCCGACGTCGGGAATCCGCTGCAGCTCGTCAGCGGACGCATTCATTAACGCCTCGATGCTTTGAAAATGGCTGGCCAATTCGCGCGACGAAGTCTCGCCCACGTGCAGAATGCCGAGGCCATGGATTAATCGCCAGAGCGGGCGGGTTTTCGATCGCTCAATCGCCTCCAGCAAATTGCGGATGCTTTTTTCCCCGGTGCGCTCCATTTGCGAAACGCGGGCCGAATCCAGCAAGTAAATATCTCCCACATCCCGCACCAGTTTCTTGTTCACTAACTGTGTCACCATCACTTCGCCAAGGCCTTCGATATCCATGGCGCCGCGCGACGCGAAATGTTCGATCCGCCGCCGCACTTGCGCGGGGCATTGCACGTTGACGCATCGCACCGCTACCTGCTCCGGATCTTTGACGAGCACGCTCCCGCATTCCGGGCAATTTTTTGGCATCCAGAATTTCTTTTCCGAGCCGGTCCGTAAATCCTTGCGCACTTCGACCACCGCCGGAATGACTTCGCCGGCCTTCTCGATGATCACGGTGTCGCCGATGCGAACGTCTTTGCGCGCGATCTCCTCTTCGTTATGCAATGTGGCGCGGGCCACCGTGGATCCGCTAACGAGAACTGGATCGAGCGCCGCCACTGGCGTTAGTACGCCGGTGCGCCCAACCTGGATAAGAACGTCGCGCAACTTTGTTTCCACCCGCTCGGCTTCATACTTAAAGGCGATGGCCCAGCGCGGTGATTTGGCGGTAAACCCAAGCCGCTCCCGTTGGGCAAAAGAATCGACTTTTACTACCGCGCCGTCGGTTTGATAGCGAAAATCGTGACGGATCTTGTCCAGCTCCTCGATCGCTGAAACCATTTTGTCCGCTGAGGACGCCTCCCAGATCCGTTCGCTGTGAGGCAGCCCCAGTTTCTTCAGCATCGGGAAAAGATCGGAGTGCTTTTCCAGCGTGATGCCGTCAAGCGCGCCAGTGCCGTAGAAGATGATTCCGAGTGGCCGGCTTGCGACCAGCGCGGGATCGAGCTGTTTGAGTGAGCCGGCGGCAGCATTACGCGGATTGGCAAAGGCGGCGAGTCCCTGTTCGGCGCGATCGGCGTTCAATTTTTCGAAGCCGCGCTTGTCCATGAAAACTTCGCCACGCACTTCCAGGACAGCAGGAGCATTTCCTTTGAGCCGGCGCGGCACGGAACGAATGGTTAGAACATTTTGGGTGATGTCGTCGCCGACCGTACCATCACCGCGGGTGGCGGCGTAACGTATCTCACCATTTTCGTATAAGACGGAAACCGCGACGCCATCGACTTTCGGCTCGATCACCACGGGAATATTTTCATTCGGAAGTAACCGTGCGATCCGCGCGTAAAATTCGGTCAGTTCTTCGACGGAATAAGTGTTGTCGAGGCTGAGCATCGGGACACGATGGGTGACTTGCGCGAACTGTTTGAGCGGTTGGCCGCCGACCCGGCGTGTGGGAGAGTCATCGCGCGAGAATAGCGGGAACTTTTTTTCAAGGTCGATCAGCTGGCGATAGAGATGATCGTACTCGCGGTCACTGACGGTGGGGGCGGCTTCTTCGTAATATCTGCGATTGTGTTCTTCGATGTCGCGCCGCAACGACTGAATGCGTTTGGCCGCTTCCGCTTCCGTCATGTGTCAGCATACGAATGAGGGTTCGCGAGACAATCCTCACTCACGGTCATCCCGAGCGAAGTCGAGGGGTCCCGATGAAGTTACCTTTAAGCTTTCGCCACGGGATCCCTCGACTTCGCTCGGGATGACGTAGAATTTGGAGCGGCATGACCGGCGAAAAAATTCTCGGGATCGAAGGCGGCGGAACAAAAACGGCATGGGCGTTAGTGTGCGATGACGCAATCATCGAGTCCGGCAAATTGCCGCCGTCGAATTTGCGACTGACGCCTCCAGACCAGATCGAAAGAATTTTTCGCGCTTTGCCAGCCGAAGTCGATCGCGTCGGTGTTTTTCTTGCCGGCTGCGCAACGGAAGAAGATCGCGGGGTCTTACTGAAACTGGCGCGAGCAGTTTGGCCAAAAGCAAAAATTGTCGCCGGGAGCGACCGCGAATCCGGCATGGCCGCGTGTTTACGTGATCGCGATGGCATCGCAGTGAATGCCGGAACCGGGTCGTCCGTCACCGGCCGGCGCGGGCATCAAATCGAGAAGGCTGGCGGGTGGGGGCACATTTTGGGCGACGCTGGTGGCGCTTATTTTGTGTCGATCCGGGCACTGCGGTCAGTGTTGCGCGAATACGATCTGCGGCGCGGTGAACGAAAGTTAGCGGCCAATATTTTGCACGCTCTCGCGCTCAACAACTTCGACGAGCTGGTGCGGTGGGCGCAGACGGCAGACAAAATGGAGATCGCATCCCTGGCGCCTGTCGTTTTCGAGGCCGGGCGGAAAAGCGACGAAGTGGCCCGGCAAATTATCGCCGCCGGTGTAAGTGCGCTGGTGGATTTCACGACCGCGATCGCGCTTCGTCTGCAACTCGATGCTCCGGAAGTTCGATTAATGGGCGGTTTGTTCGAACACCAGAAATTCTACGGGTTGGCATTCGCCAGCGCGCTGAGGGAGAAAATTCCCGCTGCCAAAGTTGGGCCGCGCGAATTGCCGCCGGAAATCGGTGCGGCCTGGCTAGCCGCAAATGGAAGCGTACAAATTCCACTCGTCAAAGAGTTCGCCTCCCCGCCCGTAATTCCCGCCGCAACCGAGCAAGTTAATCCCAAGTCAGCGAACCTTGATCGGCTGAGTGCGCGCGAAATCGTCGAGCTGTTCGTAGGCGAAGAGAAATCGGTCGAAGAAGCGTTGCGTCAGTGCAGCGATCAGTTGGCGCGGGCGATTGAGTTGGCCGCGGGGGCGATTGCCTGCGGCGGCCGAATGTTCTATGTCGGCGCCGGTACCAGCGGACGGCTCGGAGTTCTCGATGCCGCTGAAATCCCACCCACATTTGGCGTCGCCCCCGACTTATTCCAGGGAATCATCGCTGGCGGTGCAGTGGCGTTGCGGCGAAGCATTGAAGGCGCGGAGGACGATGCGAGGGCGGGGGCATTGGCGATGGATGCACGAGGCGCGAGTGGTGACGATGTGGTGATCGGGATTTCGGCGAGCGGTTGCGCAGCATTTGTAACAGGAGCCTTGGCGCGCGCGCGGCAAATTGGTGCACAAGTCATCCTGCTAACGTGCAATGCATCTCAAAGTCCTGTAGGGCCGCCCGTCTCGGCCGCAGCGCCTTCTGTGGTCGCCGTCGCTGACCACGGGCGCACGGCGTCAGCGACGCAGGCCACAGCTACAAATCTCGATTTGATTATTAATCTGAACACCGGCCCGGAAATCCTCGCTGGGTCGACGCGCCTGAAAGCCGGCACAGCAACAAAAGTCGCGCTTAACATCATCAGTACCGGCGCCATGGTTCGGCTCGGACACGTGCGCGGTAATTTGATGATCGATCTGCAGCCGACGAACAAGAAATTGCGTGAACGAGCCGTCGGCTTGGTGGCGGAGCTGGCCGGATGCGACCGCGAGACCGCACGCTCGCGTCTCGAGCGGGCGGATTGGGATCTGCGCATGGCGTTGCAGAATTCCGCAGGTAGGGGCGCTTGACCTCAATCGCCGGCGGGCGTTAGCCACCCCTGCCTCGCGTAATCAAGAGATGAGAAAAGACTCAAATCGATAAGCGCAATTCCCCCCTCCGCCACGAACCTAGGATAAACTCAACTCGAGGAAACCATTATGCTCTGGACAATATTTGTCATTCTGCTGGTGCTCTGGCTGGTTGGTTTGGTCAGTTCCTACACGCTGGGCGGATTCATTCACATTCTGCTCGTGCTCGCAGTAGTGATCCTGATCATTAACCTTCTAAGCGGACGCCGCGCACTGTAGCCGAAATGAAGCCCGCGGGCATCATTGGAATCATTCTGATCATCGTCGGCATCGTCGGCTTTGCCTACGGCGGCTTGGGATGGAACAGCCAAAAGAAAGATGCACAGCTCGGGCCAATTGAAATCACTCATCAGGAGAAACACGGGATTGATTTCCCGCCGATCGTGAGCGGCATTTGCCTGGTCGGCGGGATCGCCCTGGTGATAGTGGGCAGCCGGCAGACGTAGCTTCGAATCGCGGACATCACGGTATCGTCCTGAGCGCAAGCGAAGGGGGTGTCGGTTTCGGCGTTCCATTGACCATTTCGTAGCAGTTCTCTGTTTAGGCCAGATTCCTGACCGTTAATGCGATTCCGGTTGATTAAGAGTGAAGGGCGCCGCGCTATCGGGCGGTTATTGCCCGTTCGCCTTCAGGACTGCGAAGGTCTTGCTGCCCTGACGATCGAGGTAAAGCAGCACTCCCCGTTTGGGATCGGCTTTGGTCAGCGCTTCGCGAAATGACCTGACATCTGTTACCGGTTTGCCATCCACTTCAGTAATCACGTCTTGCCGCTCGATTCCCTGCGCAGCGGCGATGCTGTTGTCGGCGACATCCGTCACGACCACCCCGTGAGCGTCACTCAGGTGGAGGCGCTCCGCCATTTCCTTGGTAATATCCTGGACTTGCAAGCCGAGTTTCCCCGCATCTTCCGGCGGTGCCTGCTGTGGCGGCGCAACCTCATTGGACGCCGTCGTATTAGTGTTCGGCAGCTCGCCCGTTGTTACAGGGATTTCAATCGTTTTGCCCTTGCGCCAAACGGTCAATTTCACCGTCTGGCCAATTTTCTTTTTCAGAATCTCGCGCTGCAACTGCGTGTCCGTCGTTACCGGTGTGCCGTCCACTTTCGTAATCACATCAAACGGTCGCAGGTCGCTCTTGTTCGCAGGCGCGTCAGCCATAATCGTCCGGACTACCACGCCCTTGTCGACGCCCTGCAGCATTTCCCGCACGGCAACAAAATCGCTTAGCGTTCTGATCTCGATACCGAGCCACGGACGTGCAATTTTTTTCCCCGCCACCAATTGCTGGCCGATTTCGTTGGCTAAATTGCTTGGAATGGCAAAACCCAACCCGCGATTCAATCCATTGATCAGCGTATTCATGCCGATCACTTTGCCGTCGATGTCGCAGAGCGGGCCGCCCGAGTTGCCAGGATTAATGGAAGCGTCCGTCTGAATGTAATCGGTGATGTCGTAGCCGCCATTATTGAACAATTTGCTGCGACCCTTGCCGCTAACGACGCCGTAGGTGAAGGTGTAATCGAGCTTGAACGGCGCGCCGATCGCGAACGCAAATTGCCCCACCCGCACCGCATCGCTGTCGCCCATTTGCGCCACCGGCAAGTCCCGGGCGTCGATCTTAATTACGGCGATGTCAGTTTTCTCGTCCGTGCCGATAATTTTCGCCGGGAATTCCCGGCCGTCTTTTAATTTCACATCTACGTGCTCGGCGTTCTCGACAACGTGGTAATTGGTGAAGATGTATCCATCAGGGCGGGCGATAAAGCCGGAGCCTTCACTCAGCGGCTGGACATTGCGCGGACCGCGCCGCGGCGAATTGTCATCCGGCTGGCCTTGAAAAAACAAGTCGTCGAAATTTAATCCTTCATTGGCTTCGCTCTTTTTCGTCACCTCGATGATGACGACGCTTGGCGCGACGATCTCAAATACTTTGGCAAAGGCGTTGTTTAGAGCGTGAACGACATCCTTGCCAGACTCGGCGGCGGCGGGTGGAACGGTCGGCGAAGCTTCCTGCGCCAGAATGGGGGAGGCGCTGAGCGCGCCGGCTAGAATAAGAGCAAATAAGAATCGCATGAGTGGGAATTTCGACATGGCCCAGAGGTGTGTTGTTCAAATGTAGCGCCGCCCGGCCTTTATGTCACCGCGCGTCCTTTGCGAGCGCACGCGAGGGGACCGCGCCTAGGGTCGTGTCAAACAACGTCGGTTTGAATATCTATAGCGTCTTTGCGAGATCGATCTGTTATCCAAGCGAAGTCGAGGGATCCGTCGCGCAGCCTTAAGGGTAACGCCATCCCTCGCCTTCGCTCCGGATGACGAGCCGTTTGACGAGGATTGCCCTTCAGGTAGAGCAATAATGGATGCTGCGCCGAGTCTTTATCATTGCGCTCGTCATTCTCCCTGTAGCCGCCCATGCGTGCGACCTCTGCGGCTGTTACACCCCGCAGTTGAACTCGATGCCGAAAGAGGAGATGTCGCCGATCGGCTTCTACGCAGCCGTGGCCGAGCAATTCACTCATTTCGGCACACTGCAGTTCAACGATGAAGAAGTCCCGAATCCAATCGGACAGCGCCTGGACAGCTCCATCACCCAGTTCGTCATTGGCTACGGAATTAACGATCAACTCGCGCTGCAATTCAATACACCGCTGATCTACCGGAATTTTCGGCGTCCCGAAGGGTTCAAGATCGATGAAGGCACCGAGAGCGGGATTGGCGATGTCTCACTTCTGGCCAAAGCGGTGGCTTGGCACTTTACGTCAGGCGGAGAGCGTGAATTCAAATTCGAGGGAAAAAATCCGATCGCGATCGAGCACGAACCCGATTGCACGGCCTCATTGATCGGGCTCGTCGGAATCAAATTTCCGACCGGCGATACCAGCCGCCTGAAGGAGGAGTTTCACGAGGTCGAAATTCCTGGAGCACCGGAAAGCGGCATTCATGGCCACGATCTCACGTTGGGCACCGGGTCGTACGACGGCATTTTCGGGGCCGAGGCTTCCTTGCGTTACAAGAATTTCTTCGCAGAAGCAAACGGCCAGTTCACTCTACGTGGCGACGGTGCGCACGATTATCATTTTGCCAACGACGTAAGCTGGAGCGCTGGCCCCGGCTATTACCTGATGCGGAAGCATGCGACAGTAATCGGCTGCCAATGCGCCGTCTCCGGCGAGAGCAAGGATGTCGATCGATTCCAAGGCCGTCCCGCTGAAGACACCGGCGTGACCTCTGTTTTCATCGGGCCACGCATTGTCGTGTCGCACGACCAGCTCAGTGGCGAATTGGCGGCGGAGTTTCCGGTTTTGATGAACACAACGGCGTTACAGGTGGTGCCGGATTATCGATTACGCGCAAGTTTCGCCGTGAGCTGGTGAAGATCTGGAAGACGCTCTTGCTCGTTTATCGAGAATTAGACGTGCGATTACGCGTCGATCATCGGAAACGTCGTTTTCATCATCGCATGTCGGAGCGGGAACTGAACGACGCGCTGGAGTCGTTCGCTGAGTTTCCCAGGCTAGTCTCGGAATTAACCAATGGCAGAGCAGGGATCGATTACGAAATCGTGCGACTCGGTCAGCCGCTTAAGTCGTTGACGCGCGAATCGGCGGCACGGTTCTGGCCCTCGCCGGATGATGTTCGAGGCGATCTGAACGAATTTGGACCAGCCGGGAAATACAATTCGATTTTTATTTTCTGGCCGCAGCGCAATTTGGACGAAGGGACGGCGGTGCCGTGTGATGCGTGGGGATTAGCACTGGGCGCAAGCGAGTGGACAAACGGGGCGACCTACGCCGCCATCGCCAATGCGCCGTCTTTCGCCTGGACGAACGAGGCTCGCGGCGAGGTGTGGTTGCACGAGTGGTTGCATGGCGTGTGTGCGCATTTCGAGCGACACGGCCATGCCATGCCCGAGCGTGACGCCGACGGCGGAGAACTTCACGGCTACGTCCGTTCGCCCAGCGCGGGCTGGACCGATTACTACCGTGATTTGATGAACGGGAACGTTTTGGAAAACGGAAAGCGGTCCGGCATTCCCTCTGAAGCGTGGGTCTGATTTTGGACTGCGTCGGCAAGCGTAGCGCGACACCACTTTGCCTTGCACCGCGCTAGCAGAGTTCGCCCTCCGAACGCTCACAGCAGGACAGACAGCGCCGTCGTCGCTTCGGCTCTGCCGGCGCACTGCAAAAATTGGCTGTGCGGTCGCACTGAATAACGCCGATGAGCTGACGTCAGACGAATTGATTGAGGAGGCTGGAGGCAAATCGACTGAATTGACACGATTGTTAACGACGTTAAGTTTTTTGCCCACAAATCACGAAAATGGTGAATCTCACCGAGCAAGAAATCGACTCCGAGCCGGACGCGCAATTTTCGAAAAAAGCGTTTCGCTCCCACGCTCCCGGGTATTGGTCTGGTACCAAACAAGTTGCGCCGGAGCTTTGGAACGACTGGAAATGGCAGCTGAAAAACCGCGTTACCACGCTGACGCAGCTTGAGGAACATCTGTCGCTAAGCGAAGAGGAGCGCGCCGGGGTTTTGCTTTCCGGCGATAAACTGGCGCTCGCGATTACCCCGCACTTTTTCAACCTCATCCCGCGCCACAATCCCGATGACCCGATTCGGCGACAGGTGATTCCCCGGATCGAGGAAACTTGGAGCTCGCCTTATGATATGCCGGACCCGTGTGGGGAAGATTCGCACATGCCGGTTCCTGGGTTGGTCCATCGCTATCCGGATCGCGTCTTGTTTTTGGTCACAGACCGTTGCGCGGCTTATTGCCGATAC
>JBKPQI010000118.1:0-2524 GCA_046733975.1 Verrucomicrobiota bacterium | reverse complement strand
GGTCTGCGCCGGCTGGTGCAGCATTTGAACTATCTATATAAGAGCGAACCGGCCCTGTGGGACCTCGACGACAGCTACGAGGGTTTCGAATGGGTTGATTTCCACAACGCGGACAACAGTGTTGTGGCTTGGGTCCGCAAGTCCCGTGAAGGCGAACGGATTCTATTTATCGTTAATGCAACACCGGTGGTACGTTACGGGTATCACATCGGCGCGCCCGAGCCAGGTTATTACCGCGAAATTATCAATACTGACGCCGAGACATACGGCGGGAGCAATGTGGGCAATCTTGGCGGCATTTATTCCACTGAGGAGCCCTGGCAGGGCAGGGAACACTCCCTCTACGTAAACCTGCCGCCGCTCGCCACCATTGCCCTGCAAAAAGAAAGTCTTGCTTCCTGACACTGTTTTTTGCTAATCTGTTATTCCAATACTTCTAGTAAATCAATATATATGAAAAGACGCACTCAATCCGCATTCACGTTAATCGAAATGCTCGTTGTCATTTCGATCATTGCCGTTCTCGCCGCCTTCGCGGTGCCCGCACTTACCAGCGCGCTCACAAAGGGACAAATGACCGGCACCATGAACAACGCACGGCAACTCTACTTAGCCGGTCAGCAAATGGCTCTCGACGGAGCGGCTAATTCCGATCCGAATCTCGTCTTCCCGGGCGATGATGCCGCGATCCTAACTGTTAGCGACTATATGACCAGACTGGTGAATAATGATTACCTCAAGCCTGGCGACGTTCAAAAGCTCCTGAACGGGCCGGGCACGAACGCGACGGTAACGTACGCTGCAGGCCCGCCTGCTACCATAACGATGGGCGGAACGACTCCGGCTCTGAAAATATTCAGAGTTACCGACGCAAATTCCTCGAATGTGGTCTTCATTGAAAGCAATAATTACACGTACAACACCGCTCTTCCTGCTAACACCAACCCGTTCGGCGATAAAGGATTCATCGTTCAGCGCAAAGGCGGTGATGCAAGCATCCTGCGGAAGAACAATGCGACCGTAGCTCTGAGCGGAGGCAACCCGTCCGTCTTCCAGAGCACAGTCGGTAAACAGCTGAGTGATACTGACGGCACCGTTACGGTAGAAGCCCCGGCAAACCTGCTCACATACCCGTAACCGCAGTCGAGCTGCGAGAAGTCAGATTTGAATTCGCCGTGCGTTCCGCGCACGGCGAATTTTTGCTTGTTGACTGTGTCAATAAGGCTCACCGCGATGGTCGTTATTCAGAATTTGGTCAACGGCAAAGCGTGTCGCTTGGGCTGTCACCGCGCTCTAAATACTCAATTATTAGTCACGCAACCCAGCATTTACCGAACATCCGATTCGATTTCGCCATCAGTTACGCGCGAGCGTAACCGATCCCCCCGTTTTACTTGGGTCGTTGACCGCACCAAGGTTCCCTTGGCATCAAGCGTCATGCTGTAGCCCCGGCTCAGAGTGGCGTCAGGACCGAGCACAACTAAAATTTTGTCCAGCCTCTCAAAACGTCTTTGCAGCTTATCGACTAGCTGAGGCGGGCACGTCGTCAGCCGGCGTGTGATTTCATCGAACCGGTTTCGGCGCAAAATAATCTCGCGCGATGGATCGTGTCGCCGCAGAGCGGCCGCATTCTCCGACAGTCGGCCCCGCCAATCCCCCACAAATCGCATCGCGTTTCGTTGCAGACTTTCGCGTTTCCAATCCAGGGCTTGCTTGCCTTCCTGAATTCTCCGCAACAATTCGCGTGAAACGGCTCGCCCGGTGAACAAGCGCAATCGCGTTCGTTCCCGCCCGACAAAGTTTTGCCAGCAACGTTGCAAACAAATGGCAAGGTCATTCACCCGCCGTTCCAGTTCAGTGGCGGCCGGCACAATCAGTTCCGCTGCCGCGCTCGGGGTAGGTGCACGCAGGTCGGCGACAAAATCTGCGATAGTGAAATCGATTTCATGGCCGACCGCCGAAACGATCGGAACGACGGCTGCGGCAATCGCACGCGCGACGATTTCTTCGTTAAACTCCCATAAATCTTCCATGCTCCCGCCGCCGCGGGCGATAACAATCAAGTCCAGCGGTGGCCAAATCGCGCTTGGGTTCGAAAGTTCATGGATGGCCGATGCAATTTCCGCGGCTGCGCCGATGCCCTGCACCCGAACCGGATTGATCAAAATTTCAATGTCGCGCGCCCGACGTCGCAGAATGTTGAGAATATCGCGGATGGCGGCCCCACTCGGTGATGTGACAATTCCGATGCGCTTCGGAAATTTCGGCAGCGGCTTTTTGCGGTCCGGATCAAATAATCCTTCGGCTTCCAATTTGCGTTTCAGGGCTTCGAATTTCGCCTGCAGCAAACCAAGCCCGCGCGGCTGCACAATTTCGACACTGAGTTGGTATTGTCCACGCGCCTCAAACACGCTGACGTTTCCGTAAACCTGCACCTGGGCGCCATCGGCCAGCGGTTGCTGGATCGAGAGCGGCGCATTTCGAAAAACTACGCACGCGATCTGGGCCCGTGAATCCTTGAGGG
>JBKPQI010000117.1:0-3799 GCA_046733975.1 Verrucomicrobiota bacterium | reverse complement strand
TTTCTGAAACGCCTCAGGCGCTATCCTGGGTTCTGCTTTTCCCAGTTGTGCGGCGAAACGCTGCGCGAAAGTGCTAACCAGAGGCGGAATATCTTCCTTGCGTTCGCGCAGCGGCGGAACCTCAATCTGAAATGTATTAATTCGGTAATACAAATCGGAACGCAGCCGGTTTTCCGCCAGCGCCTGCGCAACCGGCCGATTCGTGGCGGTGATAACCCGAAAATCCGCCTTTTGCGTGCGGGTGCTGCCGAGCGAGCGATATTCCCGTTCCTGGAGAACCCGTAAAAAACGCGTCTGCAAATCGGCCGGCATTTCCGAAATCTCGTCGAGAAAAAGAGTGCCGCCGCTGGCCTCTGCGATCATTCCCGGGAAATCGTTCATCGCTCCGGTGAAGGCGCCTTTTACGTAACCGAAGAGCTCGCCTTCAATCATGGTTTGGGGAAACGCGGCGCAATTCAATTTCACCAGCGGTTTGCCGGCCCGGCGGCTCTTGGAGTGAATGACATTGGCAACCACTTCTTTGCCCACGCCGCTCTCGCCCGTGATGAGCACATTGGCATCGGAAGGCGCCATGGCGCTGATCAGCTCCTGCATTTCCTGCATCACCTTGCTTTTGAACACAGGGGCCAGCCGGGTTTCCGCCAGCTCCAATCGCTTCTCCAGTTGCTGCGTCTTTTCCCGGAGCGCTTTTGTTTCACGTAAAAGCGATCGTTTCTCCAATGCTTTTTCGGCGAGACTCAGCAATTCCTCGGGTGCGTACGGCTTGCTGATGAAATGGAACGCGCCGCGCTTGATCGATTCGATCGCGTTGTTCAAAGAATCGTGTGCGGTCAAAATGATGACCTGGGAATCCGCGAAATCTCTTTTCAATCGGTCCAACGTTTCCAACCCATCTGCATCCGGCAATTGCAAGTCGAGCAAAACCAAAGCGGCCGGTTGCGACTTCATTGCGCGCAGCCCTAGAGTGGCTGTGTTGGCCGTTTCGGTGTGATAGCCGTGACGATTCAACAACGCTTCCAACGTCATCAAGATGGGGCGCTCGTCGTCGATGATGAGGATCCGCCGCGATTCAGAAGTCGTTTTCACACCTGTTGCCATAATTATAGCTTCAAGACGGACTATCGAGAAGCCCTCATCCTAACGCATGCGCCCGTACGCGGCGGCGTCGGAGGTAAAACGCCCGCTCGCAGCCAACCGCTGTAGCGTCCGCTGTCCCCAGCGGATTTTCGATAATTACGCCGCGAGGACAGCGCACGCTACAGCGGTTTGCGTATGATGACGTCATCGTGTCACGACGGTTGGCGGCTAACAAGCGCTGCTAGGAGGTTCCCACAGAACACGGAACCCTGATGGTGTTAATCAACATTCGTGAAGCCGGATCAAATTGCGTCGTGAGTTCGCCGCCGTGCGCGGCAATAATGCTTCGCGCGCGACGTAACCCAAGACTGTAGTGACCGTGGGATACTCTCTGCAACGGCTGCACCCACGGTAACGGATCAATTTCTTCCGCCTTCGGTTCGCGAATATCAAAGCTAAACCATTCGGCGGCCACCGAAGCTTTGGCCTGTACTCCATCGCCAGTCGTTCCGTGGCGAAAAGCATTCCGGAACAACTCCACTACCGCCCATTCGGCTAATTCCGGATCGATGTTCAGAGTCGCGCCCGGCGATGACACCTCCCATTTCACCGCTGCTGCTTTCTCGGGAAATTCCTGATCAATCTTCTTCTGCAGATCGGCAACGAAATCCTGCACCTTGTACGGTAACAAAGTCGGGCGCGGCGCCGCCACCGATGTCGACAACGCCTGCAGCGTAACACCGAGTTGCGACACCAGTTCCCGCAACCGGCGCGCTTCGGTCTTCAATTCCTCATCCGTTGTTAATTCCCCCACTAATGCCGCCTGCAGCTCCGCCGCATTCAATTGATTGCGCAAGTCGTGGCTAAGCTGACGTATGAATTTAACGAAATCGTCCCACGGAATAGGTGGAGTTGCTCCGCTCCCAGCCGGTTTTTCTTTACTTTTCACGTCACAAAAAATTTGTCTGCTGCCACTTCTTCTTCCTCGGCGCATTGCACCGATGGATCATTAGCGCGCAAATGAACCAGCAGATGATAGACCGACTCGGGGTCCGCGCCCAGGTTTCGCGCGATGTCGTCAGCCGTTCGTGGTGTTTTATTCAAGCTCGCCCGCACCTTCGTCTGCAATTCCAAAAATTCCGTCGCCGCTTTTTTTCCAGCTTCAACCCCCGGTTGATTATAGGCGTTGATGTTTACTAACGAGCCGTAGAAGCCAACCGCTCGCTCGTAAAGTGCGATGAGAGCGCCGACAGAGAACGCTGTTACATCAGGGATACCGATCGTGATCGATTCGCGGCCTTTTTCGAACAAAGCCGCTCGCGTTCCGCGCAAGAAGCCGTGCAAATAATCGCCGCTGGTAAAATCAGCTTCCACCTTCACCGGGGCTGTGCCGCTATCCTTTTGTACCTCAATGAAAGTAACAAAGAAATTCAATACTCCATCCCGCAACTGCTGCACATAAGCGTGTTGATCGGTGGATCCTTTGTTGCCATAAACTGCGATTCCCTGATTCACGACTTTCCCCTCTCGATCCTTTTCCTTCCCTAACGATTCCATTACCAGTTGCTGCAAATATTTGCTGAACAAAGCGAGCCGATCTTTATAGGGAAGAATTACCATGTCTTTTTTGCCTCGGCCGTCGCCCGCATGAAGCCACATTAATGCCAGGAGCATGGCGGCATTTTGTTCGACCACGTCGTTTCGAGTAAGCTGGTCCATGGCAGCGGCCCCGGCAAGAAATCGGTCGATGTCAAAACCAAGCAACGCCATCGGTAACAAACCAACCGCGCTCATGACCGAAGTGCGACCGCCAACCCAGTCATACATGGGGAAACGCGCGAGCCAGTCCTTTTCTTCGGCATGTCGATCGAGCTGACTGCCTGTGCCAGTGACGGCAACGGCGTGTCTGGCAAAGTCGAGCCTGGCCGCTCGATAACGCGTCTCCGCTTCCACCATCCCATTGCGTGTCTCTTTGGTTCCACCCGATTTTGAGATAACGATGACCAGAGTCTGATCGAGCTCACCGTCCAATTTTGCCCAGACGCGATTGAATCCCTCCGGATCGCTATTATCGAAAAAGAATGCATCCATTGGGTCGCCGACGTTTCCGAGGGCGTCGGCGATGAATTGTGGGCCAAGGGCGGAACCGCCGATCCCGATCAATAACAAATGACGAAACTTGCCCTGCGGTGGGGCGATGTTGCCGGCATGGATATCAGCGGCGAATTTTTTGATGCGGACATTCGTCTCTTCGATGTCCCAGCGCAGCGCGGCGCTCGGCGCCAGTGCTGGATTGCGCAACCAATAGTGACCGACCATGCGACGCTCATCGGGGTTGGCGATGCCGCCAGATTCCAATTGCCGCATTTCGGAGAATGCCTTTTGGGCGCGTGCTCCCATCGAGGGTAGAAAATCGTCGCCGAATCGCATCCGGCTGATGTCGAGCGTGAAACCGATCTCGTCGTAGCGAACAAAATACTTTTGGAAGCGCTGCCAGAGGGAATTCATCAAACGGAGCTAACAATTGAAATGCCGAAGTGTCGAATCGCGTCAACTCCAAAGAGTCGTTGACCAAGCGCTGATTGGTACACCGTCGCGAATCTCGCGGCTACTGGTCGACCGTATAGAAGTCCAAAACCCAAACACGAAGGAAACATCAAACCTCGACCATCAAAACTCTGGAAAACGCCAATAACCAAAAATCATTGGCGATCGCTTGATC
>JBKPQI010000116.1:0-12835 GCA_046733975.1 Verrucomicrobiota bacterium | reverse complement strand
GGGAATCGGCTGAAATTGTTTTACGTGACACAATCGGGCGGTGATGAATCGCGCCCGGTGGCGCCGCCCGAGTTCGTGCTCTTCGTCAATTCCCCTCGCCTGCTCACACAGCCCTATGCGCGATTTTTGGAAGCGAAAATTCGGGAGATTGAGCCGTATCCTGGCCTGCCGATCTTGCTGAAGGCTCGAGCACGCGCTGGAACCTAGTCAGGCCATCGAATCCGGAATCAGATACCCGGAGGAACGCGCATCCTGCGCGTCCAAGATGAATCGAAGCCAGGCGATTGAGGCCAATCGCCCCTACCAGATGATGCGCTGGCGCAACTTGATCGAACGTTCGACCTGAGTTTTCTGTCATACAAAGCTCATGAAATCAGCTCAGGAAATTTCACAACAAGTGCAGGAACTCGGTCAATGGATCGCTCCCCTGCGCGAACAAGTCGCGCATGTCGTAGTGGGGCAAAAGTATCTGGTCGATCGATTGTTGCTGGGGTTGCTGGCCAACGGCCACGTTCTGCTCGAGGGCGTGCCCGGTTTGGCCAAGACGCTCACCGTCAAGACCATTGCCTCCGCCATTCAGACCGGATTCCAGCGCCTCCAATTCACGCCGGATTTGTTGCCAGCGGATTTGATCGGCACGCTCATCTACAATCCGCGCGATGGCGAGTTCACGACCAAGTTCGGTCCGATTTTCTCGAATTTAATCCTGGCCGACGAGATTAACCGCGCGCCAGCGAAAGTGCAGAGCGCCTTATTGGAAGCGATGCAGGAGCGTCAGGTCACGATTGGCGAGAAAACCTATCCGTTATCCGATCCGTTTCTGGTTTTGGCCACCCAGAATCCGCTGGAACAGGAAGGGACTTATCAGCTGCCCGAGGCGCAATTGGATCGGTTCATGTTCAAACTAAACATCGGGTATCCGGCCAAAACAGAAGAGCGGCGCATTCTGGATTTGATGGCGACATCTGCACCGGACCTTAGTGTCTCATCGGTGGTCGATCCGAAGCAGATTATCGCTGCGCGCGAAGTCGTGAATAGCATTTACATCGATGAGCGGGTGAAGGATTACATCGTCGACATTGTTTGGGCGACACGCGAGCCGGCCGCTTACAATTTGAAATTGGAAGGTTTGATTCGTTATGGCGCCTCGCCGCGGGCAACCATCTACCTCGCCCTCGGCGCTCGCGCGCATGCCTTCCTCAATGGTCGCGGGTATGTCACGCCGCAGGACATCAAGAGCATCGGCCCGGATGTGTTGCGTCATCGCATTATCGTTAGCTACGAAGCGGAAGCGGAGTCGATTACAAGTGAAACGATTATTGAGAGGATCTTTGCGGGGCTGCCGGTGCCGTGAGTACGACGGTGAGAGGTGAGGAGTGAGAAGTGAACAAACCCGTCATCCCGAGCGAAGTCGAGGGATCCCGCTGCGGAGCCATTAGGGAATGGATGAGATCACAAAATTTTTTCGTATACATCTTGACGAACAGTGACCGCCACACGGTTCTCTATATCGGCGTCACTAATAATCTGGAGGAACGCGCCAGCCAGCACTCGCTGGGCAATGGTAGAGCGTTCGTGAAACAATGCAACGCGCACAAGTTAGTTTACTTCGAAACTTTTCCTAATCCGCAAAGCGCGATCGCTCGAGAGAAGCAGCTCAAAAATTGGAGTCGCGCTAAGAAAGAAGCGCTGATCGCAACGGGCCATCCCGAATGGCGCGACTTGTTTGACGAGATGTACTCGTTGAAGAGCAAATGAAGGTTCCAGGTTCGCAACGGGATCCCTCGACTTCGCTCGGGATGACGGCCAAAGAACGATCGCCTCGCGTTCGAACGCACGAAGGTCCTTCAGACGCGGAGGAGATCCTGAAAAAAATCCGCGGACTGGAGATCAAGACACGCGCGCTGGTGGAGACGGCGTTTGCCGGCGATTACCACAGTGTCTTCAAAGGGCGCGGGATGAATTTTGAGGATGTGCGTGAGTACCAGCCTGGCGATGAGATTCGCGCAATCGATTGGAACGTTACGGCGCGACTGGGCAGTCCCTTTGTAAAGAAGTTCACCGAAGAACGGGAACTCACGGTCATGCTGATCGTGGACGTGAGCGCGTCGGGCAATTTCGGCAGCACTTCGCAATCAAAGCGCGAACTGGCAGCGGAAGTCGCCTGTCTTCTTGCTTTCAGCGCCATTCGTAACAACGACAAAGTGGGCCTGCTTCTTTTCAGCGATCGTCTCGAACTTTTTATTGCGCCAAAAAAAGGCCGGTCTCATACGCTGCGAATCATTCGTGAGATCTTGTTCTTCGATCCCGTCGGACGCGGGACGAACGCGGCCGCGGCTCTTGATCATCTCAACAGGATCATTACCCGGCGGGCCGTTGTTTTTCTGATCTCGGATTTTCAGGCGAAAGATTTCTCGCGCGAGCTCGCGGTCACGGCAAGGCGACACGACCTGATTGCCATTCGCATTCAAGACGAACGCGAAAGTATCCTTCCGCCAATTGGACTCATTACCCTGGAGGACGCCGAGACGGGCGATCAAGTTGAAATCAATGCTGCCGACAGCAGAGTGCGGGAACAGTTCGCACAATTAGCCGAGTCGCAGCTCTCGGAAACGATGCGGGTTTTACGGCAGAACCGGATCGATCGAATCGATCTGCGCACGGGTGATGATTATCTGCCGGCGTTACGTTCGTTTTTCAAACAGCGGGAGCGCCGTTTGATGGTGCGATAGAATGCCGATGAACATTCCGAGATTGTTGAGAAATAGATTTAATTGCCCTGTGTGCCCAGTCGACATGTTGTCGGCTGAATGTTTGAGCGGGCTGCAAATCCGCTGGCCGCACAGACTACAAGTCTGTGCTCCACCTGGGGGCTGCATACCACCAGTATGATGTTACTTTTAGCCGAGACTGCTAACGACATTGTGCCGCCCGTGAACTATTCGCTGGTGCCGCCGTGGATGATTTTTGTGGGCAGCGCTCTGGTGCTAACGGTTCTTGGACTCGCGTTCTGGTACGGGCGAAAGCTGTTCCATAAAGAAAAGGCTCTGCCGACTCCTCGAGACCGTGCGCTGGGAGCGCTGACTGAAATGGAAAAGGCGGTCGAGAGGATGAATCCTTATCAATTCAGCATTCGCGTTTCTGACATTCTCCGGCGCTACGTCATGGAACAATTCGATTTGCCGATGACACGCCAGACGTCCGTTGAATTTTTGAATGCCATCGGCCCGGCCGCCAAATTTACCGGCGAGGAAAAGACTTTGCTCGCTGATTTCCTGAATCGCTGCGACCTGATCAAGTTTGCCCGTTACGACGCAACGTTCGCTGACAGCCATCTTTTATTGGACGAAGCGCGTCAGTTTGTGAAGGGAGGAATGCTTGTCACCGCCTGACTGGCTCGCCGGACAAACGCTGACCTTTGCGCGGCCATGGCTGTTGCTGTTGTTGCTTTCGATTCCGTTGCTGGCGTGGCTGCGCGGAAGGTTCGGACCACGCGCCGCCATCGTTTTCTCAGCCACGGCACCTTTTCGGGCGATCGGGAAAAGCAGCGCCAGCCGTGCCGGACAAATTTTGCGCGCATTACTTTGGCTGGCTCTATCGGCGTTCATCATTGGCATGGCGCGGCCACAGCTCGGCAAATCACTTACCCAGGTCGAAGCCAGCGGCATTGATATCATGCTTGTGCTCGACGTTTCCAATTCGATGCTGGCAAAGGATTTCACCATCGGCGGCGAAGAGGCCACGCGCCTGGATGCAGTGCGTGAAGTAACGCGGAAGTTCATCGAGGCGCGGCCGAACGATCGCATTGGCATGATCGCGTTCGGCACGCATCCGTATGTCGTTAGCCCGATGACGCTGGACCACGATTGGCTCCTGCAAAATCTCGATCGCGTCCGGATTGGCCTGGTCGAAGGAAGCACCGCCATCGGGTCGGCCATGGCGTCGGCTGGAAATCGGCTCAATGACAAACAATCCAAGAGCCGGGTGATGGTTCTTCTGACCGATGGCGATAACAATGCCGGCAAGATTCCACCCAACACCGCGGCGGAAGCTTTGAAAGCGCTCCATGTTCACTTTTATGCCATCGGGATTGGCACCAACGGCGTCGCGCCGTTTCCCGTGATGGATGAACAAACCGGCCGGGTAGTGACTGACCGACGGGGAAACGTCTATTACCAAAGGGCCGCAGTCTCTTTTAATGAAAAGGGATTGCGTGAAGTCGCGAGCATTGCCGATGGAAAATTTTATCGCGCGACCGACACGCAATCGCTTGAGGACATCTATCATGACATAGACAAGCTGGAAAAGACGACCATCAGCGCCAAAAAATACCAGGAGTATCGAGATCTTTTTCCTCAGTGCATTGCGGCTGGCATCGGATTGCTGATCGGCCAACTGCTGCTGGGGCAAACAATTTGGAAGCGATTGCCGTGAGCATTCAACGTGGGAGGGGCCTCAGTGTCCTGACAGAAAACGCAAACAGTCGGGGCACTGAGGCTCCTTCCACATTATGAGCTTTGGTGCACCACAATGGTTCTGGGCCGTGGCGATTTTGCCGCTGTTGATTGCGCTCTACATCCGGGCAGAACGACGGAGCGCGCTACGGTTGCGCGAGTTCGTCTCGCCGCGCTTACTCCCGCAACTCGCCGGCAATGTCGATCGTGTGCGTCGCGCGATCCGTTTTGGTTTCGTTTTGCTTTGCCTGGCGCTCGCGATTACGGCTCTGGCCAAACCGCGGTGGGGTTACATTTATGAGGACGTTAAACGTCGTGGCCTCGATTTGCTTTTCGCGGTCGACACTTCGCGCAGCATGCTGTCGAACGATGTCGCGCCGAACCGCCTTGAGCGCGTCAAATTGGCGGCGCAGGATTTAATTACGGAACTGCAGGGCGATCGTGTCGGTTTGATCGCATTCGCCGGCCGAGCATTCCTGCAGGCGCCACTGACGATTGATTACGATGCAGCGGTCGAGTCGATCAATGATCTCGACACCAAGACGATCCCGGAGGGCGGCACTAACATCAGCGAAGCCATTGCGCTGGCGGTACAAACATTTGGTAAGAGCGCAATGGGAAATCGGGCGCTTATCGTTTTTACCGACGGCGAAGAGCTAAGCGGTGATGCCGTTAAAGAAGCAAAGAAGGCGCAGGAGGCGGGGGTAAGAATTTTCACCATCGGCGTCGGCACGACACAGGGTTCACTGATTCCTCTCGAGCAGGGCGGCGGGTTCGTAAAAGATGCAAAGGGCGAGGTACACAAGTCCAAGCTCGACGAAAACCGGCTACGCGAAATCGCGCAGGAGACTGGTGGAATGTATCTGCATTTGGAGAACGGTCCGCAGACGATGCGGCAGTTGTACGAGGAGGGTCTTTCGAAGCTGAAAGCGGCGGAAATCGATGCGCGACTTTCGAGTCGACCAATTGAACGCTACGAGTGGCCATTGGGGGCGGCGATTGCGGCATTGGTAGCCTCGTTGTTCCTCAATGATCGTAAAAAGATACGGCCCCAGCTGGTCAAACGCGCGGCGGCCAGGCGTGAGACGCTTGTTACGGTGGCCGTTTTGCTCCTGGCAACGGTGCAGTCCTACGCCCTTTCCGGGATCGACCTATATAATAAGGGCAAATACGAGGACGCCTACGCCCAGTTCCAAAAGGACTTGGAACACAACATCAATCCCGCGGATATCCCGAAGATGCATTTCGATGCCGGCGTGGCTGCGTACAAACTTCGTGAATATGACAAGGCGCTTGAGGCGTTCAGTCAGTCTCTAGTCGACCGCTCGCCCACCCTGCAGGAGAAGAGCCGTTATAACCTGGGACGGACACTGGAAGAACGCGCCGACATGCAAAAGACAAACGAGGAGGCGCTCAAAGACCTGGAGAATGCGGAGCAACATTACGAGGAGGCCTTAAAGCTGGACCCGAACGACAAAGCGGCAGCGGAGCGACTGGCAATTGTGAAGGAAAAAATCGAGCGGTTGAAGAAGCACCCGAAACAGCCGCCGCCGCAGCAGCAACAAAAACAGCAGAATAAAAAGGACCAAAAGAAAGATCAGGACCAGCAGCAGCAATCACAGAAGGATCAGCAGCAGAACCCAGATCAGCAGCAGCAGCAGCAGCAGCAGCAACAACGACAACAACAGCAGCAGAACCCACAAAACAATCAGCAGCAAAAGCAGGATCAGCAGCAGGCGAAAAACACTCAGCAGCAACAGAATCAGCAAAATCAGGAGCGGGACCAGCAGCAGCAGCAGCAGCAGCAAAGTTCCGGTAAACAGGACAACAATAAGCAGCAGCAGGCGAAGTCGTCGCCAAGTCCCGGGCAACAATCTGAAAAGAAAGACCACCAGGGCGCCGGGGAGTCACCGACACCGAGTCCGAATGAAGGCGCTTCGCCAAGCCCGGGAGAAAATGGCGAGAGCCCTTCACCGTCACCGGGCGAAAATTCCGCTGGTGGTGCAAGTCCTTCGCCCACGCCGGCCGGTTCACCGAACAAGCCGCGATCGGGTGAAATCAAGAGCGCGGGCGAACCGAACCAGGAGCAGAAAGACGAGCAAGCGGCGGAGGCCGAGGCGATGGAGCGTGGGGAAATGACTCCGCAGCAAGCGGCGCGATTGTTACAAGCGATGAAGGACGAAGAAGCCCGGGTGCAACTCGATGAACGCAAGCCCGTTCATCCTGTCTATAACGACTGGTGATCGGAAAGTTAATAGTCGAGGATTGAGAGTTGATGGATAAATCGATGTTTCGGCGTGTTTTCGCTCTGTGTGTTCTTGTGAGCATCGCCGGGCAGTTTGCGTTGGCTGATCCGCCCAAAATCACAGCGGTGCTGACGAGCTCGGAAGCGGCGGTGGGCGAGCCGGTCCAGATGCAGATTCAGATCGAAAACACGCGAGCGTCAGCCGTCACGCCACGGGAAATCAACGTGCCGGGTTTGCAGATTCATTATACCGGCGAATCGACAGAAATGAGGATGCAGAACTTCTCTGTTTCATCATCAATCACCTACAACTACACGATTTTACCCGAGAAGCCCGGAACTTATCGAATTCCGCCACAAACTATTCGTGTCGGTAAAGATGCTTTGCAGACGCCCGAATTGACGTTGCGCGTGAACGATTCACCGAGAGCGACAGCGGGGGCGCGGGGCCGCACGCCATCTGGAAACGCGTCGAGGGACACCGATCAGACTGGCGAACAAAAGATTGCTTTCGCGGAATTGTTGGTGCCGAAAAAAGCTGCCTACGTGGGTGAAATCATTCCGGTCGTACTGCGCATCGGATTCAATTCCCGGACACAGGTTCGCGAGATGACGCCACCGGAAATCAAGGGTCAGGGCTTCACTGTCCAAAAGCTGACTGAAGGCGAGAAGAACCCGGAAACGATCGATGGGCGAAGCTACCTCGTTTTCACCTACAAGACCGCGATTTCAGCTGCGCGACCCGGTAATTTTCAGATTGGCCCCGTAGAAGAGAAAGCACTCGTGCTCGTCGCACGACACAGCCCGGCCACAAGGCCGCGCCGGCCATTTGATCCTTTTAGCGATGATCCCTTTTCTGATCCGTTCTTTTCCTTTGGGAATATGATGGAGCAACACGAAATCAACATCGCGAGCGACCCGGTTTCGCTGGAGGTGAAGCCGTTGCCGCCGGGAGCCCCGGCAAGTTTCTCGGGCGCGATCGGCAGTTTCTCCATGACTGCGGAAGCGACTCCGAAGCGAGTGCAAGTGGGCGATCCGATCACGGTCAAGGCGGCAATAGCGGGCCGTGGAAACTTCGATCGAATGAGCGCGCCGGAATTAAGCGATGAGCGCGGCTGGCACAAGTATCCGCCTTCCTCGAATTTCAAGCAGGACGACGATATTGGAATCAGTGGGACGAAAAAGTTCGAGCTGGTAGTCTCGCCTAACGAAAAGTTGGCCGCGGTTCCGCCGCTGAGTTTTTGCTATTTCGATCCGGCGAAGGTCCGATACATGAGGTTACAGAGCGACGCCATGCCGATCACGGTCGAAGGTAACGCACCATCCGCACCAGCCATTGGGCGCGCCGCGACTGGACCCACGGCGAGTCCAAGTCTGGCCGCCGCGCAGAAGCCACAGGATATTTTGCATCAAATTAACGAGCGCGGAAGAATTGTGCGCACATTCGCGCCGCTTTACTCGCGGTCGAGTTTTTGGCTGGCGCAACTTTTCCCCTTGGCGCTCGTGCTCGGGCTGCTGGGTTGGAAAGTGCGAGGTATTCGCGCCTCCAACCGCGCAGCTTTGCGGGCAGCCCAACTCCAACACGAAAAGGACGAACTTTTGCGCAAACTGCGGCGGGAACAGCTCGCGCCGCGAGAATATTTCTCTGATGCGTCGCGAGTCGTTCAGTTGAAAACTGCGCTCAAGCAAAACAACATCGAGCCGGCAACAGTCGATGCTGAGATGGCGGCGCGCGTCTTTGCCCTGGACTCGGAGCAAAGTGCACGGATGCGGCGGTTATTCGCCAAAAGCGATGAGCTGCGTTACAGCGGCGTCGGCAACGGCGATGGAGCATTAAGCAGCGACGGCCGGCGAGAAGCGCTGCAGTTGATCGAGAGTTTGTCATGAAACTCCATTCTCAGCACCAACGGTTTTTGACCCAACGGAATGAGACTAGGACGACGACCCTGGCCCGCGTAGTGGGTGGATCGAGAAGTCTCTTGCTCGATGGTAGAGTAAGGCGGCGAAAGCCGCGTTATTGTCGGCATCTCCGGACGGAGCGGGCGATCCACCTTATCAGTTTTTGCGCGATAGCGTTTTTTTTTGGCCCGCTCTCAGTACAAGCGGCAGCGAGTGAGGATCTCTTCGCAAAAGCAAACACCGAATTTGCCGCCGGGGATTTCAAGGGGGCGATCAAGGACTACAATTCAGTCGTTCAGTCGGGCGACTGGAGCGCCAATTTGTTCTACGACCTCGGGAATGCCTATTTCCGCGACAGCGATTTCGGCCGCGCGATTTTGAATTATGAGCGCGCATTGCAGCTAGATCGGAATCATCCGGAAGCAGATGCCAACCTGCGAATCGCGCGGGACCAAACCCACCCGCTGGAATTGACACCGTCGCCCTTTGAAAAATATTTGAGTTTCGCGACGCCAAAATTGTTGACGATCGTGGCGGCAGTTTTGTTCTGGGGCACGATTCTTCTGGCGCTCCTTCAGCGTCGGAAAGCGCTCTGGTTGGTAGTTGGTTTGCTTTTGACTGCGAGTTGCGCCTTTGCGGTGTACCGTTTGGAAAACGGCGTGCACGGGGCGGCCGTGGCTGTAGTGGTGGCAGACAATGCTGAGGCCAGGGTAGCGACAGCGGACAGCGCAAAGAGCGTCCTCGCTCTGCCGCCCGGAAGCGAGGTCTTGATATTGCAGGAACGTGGGGATTGGAGTTACGCCAGCCTGCCAAACGATCAGCGCGGATGGATCGCCTCGAAGGCGGTGGAGAAAGTGCGGCTTTAATCCCTCATCGATAATCATCCCGAGCGAAAGTTGAGGGTTCCCGCCGCTCTTCTAAGGTGCCTTCCATGGCATCCCTCGACTGCGCTCGGGATGACCGGCGATAAAGTCGGCGGTTGAGAAGGGCGCAAATCCCGACATTTTGGAATGGTGAAAGCGGAGTGGGATGTCGGAACGAGCAAGAAGGCGCTCCAGATCAATCTCGATGCCAAGCGCTACGGGACCTTTGCCGAAATCGGCGCCGGACAGGAAGTAGCGCGCCGATTTTTTCACGTCGGCGGCGCTTCCGGAACAATCGCCAAGACGATGTCCGCCTACGACATGACCTTCAGCGACGCGATTTATGGTCCAACCGATCGTTATGTCAGCCGGATTCGGCTCGGGACGATGCTGGACCATGAATACAGGCTGCTGATGGAACGGCTCGATCAAAAGCTCGGGACGGACCGGCTCTTTTTCGTTTTCGCTGACACGGTGGCGGCGCGCAGCTTCAAACTACACAGCGAAGCTCACGGCTGGTTAGGGGTCCGTTTTCAAACGGAACACCGGGGCGAACCGAGCCAGATCATCATTCACGTGCGGATGCTGGACGAAGCCAACGTTGATCAACAGGAAGCGCTGGGCGTCATCGGAGTGAATTTGATTCACGGCGCCTTTTATTGCCCAAAGCCGGAGGAACTGATTTCAAGCCTGCAGGAAAATTTGGCGCACGGGCGGCTCGAAGTCGACATGATCAAATTCTCCGGGCCGGCCTTTTCCCAGGTCGACAACCGGCTCATGAGTCTACAGCTCGTTAGTCAGGGATTGACCGACGCGGTCATGTTTCGCGCTGACGGCGAAACTGTGCAACCGGCGGAAGTCTTTTATAAAAAGGCCATCCTGGTGGAACGCGGCAGTTTCCGGCCTGTGACCTATGCCACCAATGACATGCTCGATGGGGCGCGCCGAAAATTTCTTGCCGAATCCGGCTGCAGTGAGTCCGACCTGGTCGTGCTCATGGAGATGACGCTGGAGAATCTGTTGGCGGAAGGCCAGCTCAACCACGCCGATTTTCTGGCGCGGGTCGATATTCTCGGCGCGCTCGGGCGGACGGTTCTGATTTCGAAGTTTGGTGAATACTATCGACTGTCCGGCTATCTCTCGCGTTATACCAGCGAGATGGTTGGGCTGGTAATGGGAGTGCCGAGTCTGGTCGAAATTTTCGATGAAAAGTATTACCTGAATCTCGAAGGCGGGATTTTGGAAGCACTGGGCCGAATGTTCAAAGGCGCGTTCAAACTTTACGTTTACCCGATGATTGACGAGCGCACCGGGCGGGTCATCAGCGCACAAGAAATCGAGGTGGCGCCAAACTTAAAAGCTTTGTTTCGATACATCATCGACAATAATTTCATCGCGGAGATCACCGACTATCATGCGGAGTACCTCAAAATCTTTCCACCTGACGCGCTGATAAAATTGCAGAGCGGCGACGGTGAATGGGAGAAGATGGTACCGCCGGAGGTCTCGCAGATTATCAAGGAGCGCGGTTTCTTCGGGTATACGCCGCGCTCGGCGGCGGCGTAATTCTTTTAAGATTTCGCGGCGCTTCGGAAGCGCCAGCAAGACGTATAGGGTCTGTAGGACTTATAGCGATTAGACCACAGAGGATCCGCCCGCAGAATCAACTCTCCCGGGCACGTTTCCCGCTACATGCAGCAGAACCCATGGCGAAACGCGGAAATTCTGTCATCGGCATCGATCTTGGCAAGCGCACTTATAAGGCGGTGCTGTTGAACAAGAAAAGTGAGACGCGCTATGCCCTGACCAGTTTCGCTTCGCATGAGGTGCCGGACGAGGTGAAAACCGCCGATGAGGTCGCGCAGAACATCAAGCAGCTGTTGAAGGATCTTGGCGGCCATACTAAAAGCTGTGCTCTGGCAGTTTCCGAGCCAGATGCGCTGCTGCGCATCATCGAACAGCCCACCACGCCGCCGGAACTGCTGCGCAATGCTCTTCGCTATAACGGCCTCAGCATGCTCAACCAGGACTGCAAAGATTTCGTGCTCGATGTGGCAGGTATTTCCTACAATGGCCGACAGGCCGAAGCTATCGCCACCGCACGCGAAGGTGAAGGACAAGTGGCAACGCAGGTGCAGGCTCCGCCGACAACTCAGACGCAAACGCGTTACCTTGTCGGCGGCTTGTTACGCTCTCGGGTAAAGGAAGTCTCCGAAGCGATGGCGAAGACGCGTTTGTCGGTCGAATTAATGCAGCTCGCACCAGTTTGTTCCTTTAACGCTTTCGAAGTGGCGTATCCCGACGTTCACCAGAAGGAAGCTTTCCTCCTGCTCGATCTCGGTCATCTGCAAAGCACGGTGCTAATCGGGTGCAACGGCGAGCTCACCCTGACGCGCGCGTTCGATTACGGCGGCAAACATTTCACCCAGGCGCTCACGGCCGATGGCGCCCTCGATGCCAACGCCGCTCACCTCATGATCAAGGAAGGCGATCCGGGAATGGCCGACATATGCCGCAATACCCTCGCGCGGCTTTGCACGGAAGTGCGCAACTCGATGGGCTTTTTTGAAGGACAACACGAAACTTCCATTCAGCGACTGTATGTCTCCGGAGGATTGTCACGCGCTGAAATGATTCTGCAGACCTTAAGTGATGAACTCGGTCTGCCGTGTGAAGTTTGGGATCCGCTCGAAAACTGCGAGGTCGCATTGCCGGCCGCAAAACGCAAAAACCTGCAGCAGGAATTTGTCACCCTTAACGTCGCCTGTGGGGCGGCTTTCGAGTACCTGCGAACGTAACAGTCGCCATGCCCCTTCAATTAAACCTTCTCCACGAAGAAATTCTCGAGCAGCGGCAGCGGCAACGCGATCCACTCAAGCTCAGTCTTTATGCCGCTATCGGCCTCGGCGTATTGCTAGTCTTCAATTATCTTTGGGTTGGGTATCGCGTCCTCGAAAGCAAGAGCCGGCTCAATTCCGTTCAGGCGGAGTGGGACAAGATCGAACCGAAAGTCACCGCCGCACAGAAACGGTCCGACGAATTGAACGGCATCATCGCCACCACCAACGCACTAAACAATTACATCGAGAACCGTTTTTACTGGGCGCCCTTACTGGAAAAAGTGGCGCATTGCGTCACGCCAAATATTCAGATTACTGCGCTTGAAGGCATGGTAGAAGACGAGAAAGGCCTCGTCACCGCGACATTGGATGGTGTTGCCGGCGGACGCGAACCTCGTGGTGTCGCTGAGGATTTCCGGCAAATGCTGTTGGAACAAGTCGGCAAAGAACAGCCGACGGTGAAGGTGGAATTCAAGACGCTGGAGGACCTCGATACCACTGTCGCAATCGGCGGCAATAATGTAACCACTGCAC
>JBKPQI010000115.1:0-6773 GCA_046733975.1 Verrucomicrobiota bacterium | reverse complement strand
CGCTTGCACTGTGGGCCAGTTCGCTACTGGTCATCCATTCTAAATAAACGCCGCGTATGCCACTACCATCTCCAGGAACCTCCACGTCAACGGTAGTAATTCCGTGCATCGGGATCATGACGGACTGCGAGCTCTCCAAATCAATGCCGACACCGAGCTGCCCCGACCGCAAGACTTGCGATCCGGATTCATCCCACGCGACGATTCCGGGACGGGCTGCGGCTTGGTCGTTGAAAAAGAGGCGGAAAAAAAGAATCGCCGAATGGCCGGAAGGTCTGGCCAATCGAATGCGGAACACGCTCAGGGCTGCCGGGCCGGTCTGCGTATCGGCGGGAGTGAACGTGACCGCTTCGACCCACGCCGGAACATTTTGCACAGCGCCCGGTTTGGCATTTTGGCGGAGGTCGATCCAGGCATTACCGTCAACCGGGGCAACGATGCTATCGGTGTGACCCCGTCCATTAACCGAAACCTCATTAAGTGCTTCCTGCGCGAGAAGAGCTCGCGCCGCCAGGATTACTCCTAACGTCAAAGTTCGGGGAAGCATCAAGGTGGCCGGAATGGTATCTCAGCGCGCGCGAAACTGCAAACTCTGGGTCATGGAGAATACCGCGGAAAGAATACTGTAAACCACAAACCCAACGATGATTGCAATGATGACGATAATCACCGGCGCAATCAGAGAAGAAGTGATGGTCACGTTACGGTCCAGTTCACGATCGTAGACGTCGGCGATGGTCATCATCGTCTGGCCAAAATGGCCGGTTTGCTCGCCGACTGCCATCATGTCGGTCAGCAGGTCTGGAAATAAATTTTGCGCGGCGAGTGCGGCCGAGAGATGTGCGCCGTCCACGACCGCGCGTCTAACTTCCGTTAGTTTCGTTTCAATGTAACGGTTGTCCGCGATCTCGGCGACCAGGTCAAGCGAACGCAACAGCGGAATGCCGTTCTCAGTCAGAGTACCGAGTGTTCGGGAGAATTGTGCGTAGTAGCTGTGCCGCACGATCCGTCCGTATCCCGGAATCCGCAGCCGGAATCGATCCCACGCCGTCCTCCCCTCATCGCTCCGGACAAAAGCCTTCCAGGCCGCGAATGCGCCCAGCACAATTAGAACCCCGAGCCACCAATAGCTGGTAATGATGTGGTGCACTTGCATGAGAATGCGCGTCGGCAGAGGCAGAATTCCGCCATTTTGCGACATGAACTGGCTAAGCTGCGGCACCATGAAGGTGATGAAAACCGTGACGAGAGTCGCGCCGGCAAGAGCAAGAAACGCCGGGTAAATCAACGCCTGTTGGACCCGATCGCGCAACCCTTTCGCCTGCATTAAATGTTTCACCAGTCGCAGTAAAATTTCCGGCAATGCGCCACTGGCTTCTCCCGCCGCCACGAGATTGACGTAAAGCGGTGAGAAAATGCGCGGGAATTCGCGAAGCGCTTGCGAAAAGCTGCGGCCATCGACCAGCGCCTGATGCAAGGCGCGAATCATTTGTTGCACTCGCGGATGCTTGAGGCGCTTTTCGAGCACACCGAGCGCTTCATCCAGGGTCATGCCCGCTTGTTGCAAATGCGCCAGTTGCTCGGTGAAAATGAGCAACTGGTTGTGCGGAATCTTTAGGTTCTGTGCCGGAAGTTCAGCACCTTCCGACGCGCCGCGGTTAAAGATTTTCGGAACGAAGTTTCTCTGCGGTGTGGGCCCGGTTGGCGTCGGCGCACTTGGCGTGACGGGATCGATGCGAATCGGGATGCAGTTTTGCTGTTCGATTTGGCGAATGGCAACACCGCGGTCAGGGCAGTTCAACACGCCCTCAACCAAACCGCCCTGCGCATTGCGGGCTTTGTAGGCGAACTCCGGCATGATTTGTCGGCTAGTTTATCGCGCATCAGGCGTGCAGTAAACTGTCGCGGCGACAACTATCGGTCATCCCAAGCGAAGTCGAGGGATCCCGTTGCGAAAGCTTTGAGCTAACTTCCGCGGGATCTCTCGACTAGTATCCGCTGTAGCGTCCGCTGTCTCAGCGGACATCCAACAAGCTCTGCGCTGGTGACAGCGCACGCTACAGCGCCGATTCATGGACCGGAGTAAAACGCTGTTAATCGCGCGAAATTCCCGCTAGCCTCCAATTTATGACCACTTTGCGTGCAGCCATCGTTCCCGGATTGATTGCCGGCGTTGTCTCGATTCTAAGTAGTTGGTTCTGGATGGCCGTCGTTTTCCATCGTTATCAACGCGCCACGCCTGAAACATGGCGGCCGGAAGGCCCTCGTAATCACGCACTGTCCGCTATCGTGCGCGTATTTTCTGCAATTGCCATTTCCTTCCTCTATGTTCTCGTCGCGCGTTTTCATGTCGGCTTTTTCGCTGATGGAATAGTGGGTGCGCTGCGTTTTGCTGCCATCATTTGGATCGCGCTCGCCGCACCGGTAGCAATCGAAGCGGCGATTTACGTTCGTCTGCACTCGATGGTCGTCGTGGGGCAGGTGATCGATTGGCTGACCACAGTGGTATTGGCGTGTGCCATCACTTTTTTCTGGATCAGCCGCTGAAATTTCCATAAAATTGAACTCCTGTTGGCACATTTGATGCAACACCATATGTCGTGAAAACGGTTCGGTTCATTGTTCTGGCAGCAATGCTGGCTGTCGCCGGTAATGCCAGCGCTGTCATCCGTTCGCCCTTCCCATCACGCCCGTCCCCGCCGTACCAAGGCCGTATTTTTCAGATCACTGATTCATTGACGGCCACGCCGAGGACGGTCAAGTCGGCGCAAGCGCGGTAATTCGGTCATCCCTGGCGAAAGGCGAGGGATGCCGCCGCGATACCTTAAAGCTTGCGCAACGTGATCCCTCGACTTGGCTCGGAATGACTAAGTGGAAGTGACCAAGTTTTTAAAACGCGGATCGTCCCGCAAAGAATCCCATTCCCGTTCCGCTCGCAGAGTTCCGGGCGTCGGACCATTAGGAACGCCGACGAGCGATTTAAGTTGTTGAATGGCGGAATCCCTTTCGCCAAGCTTTGCGCTTACCGCGGCCAGTGTGGTCATGAGAATAGGCCCGTCGAAGGCGTCTTTCGCAATCGGCAAGAGCTCGTTCGCTCGCGCGGCAGCGCGCTGCCCCTCGGTTTTCTCGCCTAATTCGGCATAGATCGAAGCGAGCATGGCAATGATCTTGGCATCGTTAGGAAATTGCGCGCGATCATTCTCCACGGTTCGTCTCGCTTGTTCGAAAAATTTGCGGGCGGAAGACTCGTCATTCCGCGCGCGCGCGATCAATGCCGCGTACCAACTTTTCGGCACGGTGTAACCGTCGAGCGCCACCGCGACCCCGCTTAGTCCGTTGTCATCGAGCTTTTCATGCGCGCAGGCTGCAAGTACCCGATCCGCTTCTTCCAGATTGCGATCCATCAAACTGATGCGCAGCGCTATGGTGCTGGTTGATCCGCCAGGATCGAAGTTCGGCGGGACCTGCCGTAAAGCGAGACGAAGAGGAGCCGTGTCGCCATCGCGGAATAAGGCGACTGCACCCTGCGCCAGAGTGAAGTAGGGCGCAGTTGATGAAATGGAAAGTGCGTCGCTCGCCGTCTTCTCCGCCTTCGCATATTCATGAACGGCCAGATATGTTGAGAACAGATCCCACAACACTGGCAAACTTCTTGGATCACGGTCACGCGCCTGCTCCAGGTGCTGCAACGCGTCACGCCACTTGCCTTCACGACGCTCAATCGCTCCGGCCGTGATTAGCACGTCGGGGTTGTTAGGAATGGCTCGCACTGCAGCCATGACATGCTTCTGCGCGACGTCGTATCGCCGAAAGCCGTAGTAGTAGTAAAACGCATTGGCGAGATGCGCTTCGCCAAGATCGGGCTGTATTTTGAGCGCGGCTTCCGCCGCTGCTTTCGCTTTCTCCAAACGCGCCGCACTCTTGTCGTAGCCGAACCAAAACACTTCCGAATGCAGGCGCGACGCGAGCGCATAGGCGAGGGCAAACCGTGGATCGCGTTCGATGGCCTCGTCGATCAGGCGAAGCGCATCAGCACCTTTGTCTTGTGAGTAGCCTGTGCCGGCCCAGTGAAACAACTCGCGAGCCCGCAGGAAAAGTTCGTAAGCAAGAATGTCGTGTGTGGGATGCGTTTGCAGATTTGTCTTCTCGCGCGCGGACAGATTCGCTCGCAAGGCGTCGGTGATTCGTTCCGCCAGTTCGCATTGCAGTGTAAACAGATCCGTGATCTCGCGTTCGAATGTTTCTCCCCATAAATGAGTGTCAGTCCGCGCGTCAATCAGCTGAGCATTGACGCGGACGCGATTGCCAGCGCGGCGCGCGGTCCCTTCGAGAACGTGGGCCACGCCGAGTGCACGGCCGATTTCACGTAGATTCCGCGTGCCGCTTTTGAACTGCTGCACCGAGGTGCGGCTAATCACTTTCAAATCCGATACCTTGGCCAGGCTCGAGAGAATATCGTCATGCACTCCGGCGGCGAAATATTCGTTGTCCTTGTTGTCGCTCAGATTCTCAAACGGAAGAACAGCAATGCTTTTTTCCGGAATGTTCGGCGTTGCCGTGCTGGCGAGGCTCGGTGCCGCGATCTCGTCAGTTTCGTCCGTCCGCCTGATTCCCTGCGGCGTAATATCGAATATCCATGACAGGATGACTGCGATCGGAAACCCGAGAATCAGCGCGATGATGATGAGGCGCACGGTCCAGTTTGGGACTTCGAAGAACGGGAAAACCTGGGTTGCAATCTGGACGACCAACCAGCCTGCGACGGCATAAGCGGCGGCAACGCGGTAGACCTTGCGCCGTTTCAATTCGACGAAAAATGATTTCACGCGATCGGATTCAAGATTCGCCACATCACAAGCTATCCGGCATGTGAACGGTTGCGAACGCAAGCGATCGATGAAATACCAGCGAACATGCGCGCGTCTTCCAGCAACGCCGATCGGCAGCACACGTCTGCTTTTATCGCCGGCGTCGCGGCCTTCGCCACCTGGGGCCTGGTCCCTATTTACTGGAAATTACTGAGGAAAATCCCGGCGCTGGAGATTCTGGCGCACCGTTTTGTCTGGACAGTCTTTTTCCTCGGGCTGCTGCTCAGCTGGCAACGGCGCTGGCCGGAAGTGCGCACGAACCTTCGCTGCCCCCGCCGCGCACTATTTTGTTTTGGCAGCGGAGTGATGGTGAGCGTGAACTGGCTCATTTTCATCTGGGCGGTCAACATCGGTCGCGTCCTTGAAACCAGCCTTGGCTATTTCATGACGCCGCTGGTCAACGTGCTGCTCGGCGCCGTGATTTTACACGAACGACTAAGCGTGTGGCAGATTGCATCGATTCTGATTGCCGCCGCCGGCGTGTCTGTTCTCGCGTTTGGCTATGGCCATTTTCCTTCCATCGCCTTGGGATTGTGCACCAGCTTCGGATTATACGGACTGTTGCGAAAACAATCTGGCACCGCTGCCATTCCCGGCCTTTTCCTCGAAACACTGTTTCTCCTGCCGTTGGCGATATTTTATCTGGCTCTTCTCGCCCGTCGCAATGTTCTGCTTTTTGGGCCGTCACATCTCGCGCTTTCGATCATCCTAACGACAACTGGAGTCGTTACCGCGGTTCCGCTGGTTTGGTTTGGCTATGCTGCACGACATTTACGGTTGGTAACCATTGGTTTCCTTCAGTACCTCTCGCCCAGCATCAGTTTTGTTCTGGGCCTTTTTGTCTATCACGAGACATTCACCCGCCAGCATTTCGTCACGTTCCTGCTCATCTGGATCGCGCTTGCCCTTGTCTCGGCTGAAGCGGTCTGGCGCTGGCGCGCGACCAAACGCATCGCTGCCGATGCGGCGACAGAAACGCCGTTGATCGAACCGGGAATTTGATTCGTTGCAGCCGGTGATGTGATCGGCGCTGGAGCCGCTTCGCCATGCGAAGCGCACGCGTCGCGTAGGAACGCTTCCGCGCCTCCACCGACTCGCAGACGCGCGTCCCTCCGTCTGCGACTTGACGTTACTGTGAGATTGCTATCTAGAAAAAATAAAGTGACGACAACGGCGAATTTCTGATTGAATTCACAACCATGGCTGGTGAGCGGATAACGAGTCGAATCACGAGTGAGGAAAAATCGACTCTCAGCTCGTACATTGGCATGGCTATCGCGGTCCTCCTCGCCGCCGGGGCGATCTACTTGTTTCTTGCTTCGCATGAAGAAAAAAAGGAGAGAACAACGTTCGATCCTGAACGTCCGGTGCCTGATGACGTCACCCTGAGGAGACGATTAACGCCGGAGCAGTATCATGTCGTTCGCGAAAACGGGACTGAGACCGCGTTTCAAAACCAATTCTGGAATAATGAGCGCGCCGGCCTCTATTGCGATATCGTCACCGGCGAACCGCTCTTTAGCTCTGTTGACAAATTCGATGGTGGAACCGGCCGTCCAAGTTTTACCAAACCGATCTCAAAAGATCTTTTGGTCGAAAAGCCGGATGGCTCGAATGACATGCAACGCATCGATGTTCGCGCCAAGCGCAGCGACGCCCACCTTGGTCATCTTTTTCCCGATCCGGGGTCGCCGACCGGGCAACGCTATGCCATCGAGTCGGCTGCTTTGCGCTTCATTCCATTGGAGGAAATGAAGGATCAAGGCTACGAAAAGTTTCTCTCCTATGTGGAGAAGAAGTAGCAGAGGCGGACTAGCCCGGAGGGCTATGGCGGTGGTTTGCGCCACCGGCTAATTTCCGGCAGCCCTGTGGGCTGACGCTAAGTATGCACGCATTAATGAGCCC
>JBKPQI010000114.1:0-9155 GCA_046733975.1 Verrucomicrobiota bacterium | reverse complement strand
TTGTTCTCATGGGCAAGGTTCGCACGACAAATCCGTCGCGCGCGTAAGTAAAAATCGGATGCGGCCAAAATGAACTATGACGCCTAATGCTGACTAAGAGCAAACGCGACGCGACACTTCGGTTGAGTGGATTGGCAAACTCGCCTACGGCTAATCATTCGCGATGCATGAAATCCCTCTGATTACCACAATTGCTTTGGCGTTGAGCAACCGCGGAGTGCTGAACGTTCGGCCGAAGTCTTCCGTTTGCAGCAACTGTGCGCAGGGATTGACAGCGCGTATTTCGCGCATCGTGAGCACCGTGGCGCGCGGCTCATTAATCAAGGCGCTCGCGAAGGCGAGATTATCGCGCGCGTGTGGATGCCAATGCCCGTACAAAGCGCTGAACCTTGCCGTTGTGAGCGGCTCATTAACAGGAGTGTAAACTTCAACCCAGGCATGGCGTTCGGCTACGGCGGCAGCGAACCTGGCAAACTTGTTTGGAAAATCTGGATCGAGCAGGTGCATGTAACGTGGGCCGCTGCCGTGGTGCAAAAGGCCAACGATTGGCGAATCCCGAGCTGCTTTAACTGCTCCAGCCCCTGGTCTGTCCAAGCCTAGCCAAATTCCGTCGGACCGTGGCTGGACAACGCTCTCCCACAACACGGGGAAAGGGAGCGCCCGAAGCCCGAGCGCAGCAAAACCGGGTCAGGTCGGCAGATTCGCGCCGGAGATGGCCGCTACTTTCCAGCTGGTTGAAGTATCGGTTTCCAACGCGGTTGATGGTTCATTCGACTCCGCCCCACAATTCTGGGAGCCACTGGTTCGGGACCATTTCGTATTCCCCTCTTCTCGTCACGCTGCATAACTTTCTTGAACAACGTGAGCGCCTGGCCCACGACCTGATCCATGTTGAAATAGCGATAGGTGGCGAGTCGGCCTACGAAATGAACGTTGGGGAGAGCATTCGCTAATGTCTGGTAACGCGCGTATATCGCAGCATTCGCCGGACGCGGTATGGGATAGTAGGCATCACCGCTCGCTCGCGGGTATTCGTAAACGATGCTGGTCCGCGTATGAGTTTGCCCGGTCAGGTGCTTGAACTCGGTTACACGCGTGTACTCGAAATCGTTAGGGTAATTCACCACCGCTACCGGCTGATGCCATTCCCGATCGAGGGTGCAGTGTCGAAACTCCAGCGATCGGTAGGGCAGCGGCCCAAAGCGCAGATCAAAATACGAGTCGATCGGTCCGGTATAAACCAACTCGCGAAATTGGTACTCTTTTATCAAGTCCCGGTAATCGACTCCGAGGACGACTTTGATGTTGTCGTGATCAAGCATGTTTTCGAACATCCGGGTGTAACCGTCTTTCGGCATGGCCTGAAATTGATCGGTAAAGTAACGGTCATCGCGATTCGTTCTTACCGGGAGCCGGGCTGCCACTTGCGCGTCCAGCTCGGACGGATCGATTCCCCATTGCTTTCGAGTGTAGCCGCGGAAAAATTTTTCGTAGAGAACGCGTCCGACCCGGCTCACAACCACATCTTCCGAGGTGCGAACTTGTTCGCGCGGCTCAGCCAGGGTCTCCAGGAATGCTTTGGCGTCGGACTCGTTCAAATCCCGACCAAACACCCTGTTGATCGTATCGAGATTAATTGGAACCGGGAACAATTCGCCATTCACGCTGGCCAGAACGCGATGTTCGTAGGCGTGCCAGGCGGTGAACTGCGACAGATAGTCGAAGATGACCGGCGAGTTGGTGTGAAATATATGCGGCCCATATTTGTGGACCAGTAAGCCGGCTGCATCCCGATGGTCGTAGGCATTTCCCCCGATGTGATCGCGTCGATCGCAAATGACGCAGGACTTTCCGCCTACCCGTGCGAGTCGTTCGGCGACGACGCTACCGGCGAAACCGGCGCCGACGATTAGATAGTCGCATCGTTGCATCACGCCGCGTGCGAATCGATGCTGCGCTTGCTGGCCAAGGCGTCAGCGACATGTTCTTCGAGACGCCGCACAATCGACTCCCACGAATTGTGCCGCACCAAAGTCAGGCCACGGTCTATCGCCGACCGATCCGGCGCTGCTGCAGCTGCACCGCATAGTTGAGCGAATTGCTTGTGGCCCTTGGCAATGGCGACAACATTGCTGAACTGCATGACAACGTCCTGTATTGGCGTCGACACGATCGGTCTCGCCGTTGCCATGTATTCCAGCGCCTTTGTTGGATTGATAAACTCCGTCGCGGCATTCAACGCGAAGGGCATCAGACAAACGTCAAATCCTTTCGCGTAGGCCGGCAGCTCGCTGTAATCGCGTCCACCTAACCAATGTAGGTTGTTTCGACTCGGAAACGTTGCCGGGTCAACTTTCGTGTGCGGTCCGACTATCACCACACTGGCAGCCGCATGATCGGCCAAATGTGCCAGCAGATCGTAATCGATTCGTTCATCGACGACCCCAATGTAGCCGAAGCGCGGAGTCGGCAGTGTGGCCAGGTCTTTGGGCAACAACAGGTCGGGATCGGTCGCACGACCAAAATGTTTTGCGTCTACTCCACAACCGAAAGAGTAACAATTCGAGTTTAATTCGCGTTTAGCTCGGGCGATCTTCGGACCACCCGCAAAAACAACGTCGGCCATTGCCAGCAGCTCGCGTTCGCGTCTAACCATCTCCGGAGGTGCACCGCGAAACAACGAAAGCTCGTCCATGCAATCGTAAACAATCGCGCGTTCCCCAAGATGTCCCGCGAAGGCGGTGACAGCCATCGGATCGTAAAACCATTGAACTGGATCGGCGAAGCTTTTGCCGAGTGGTCCTGCGAGGACCGATTCAACCAGACGGCGCCGTTCTTTGTCGACCCACGCCCGGTCTGACCAACGCGCCGCCGGCACTTGCATCTGTAACACGGTGATGTTCGGGTACTCCCGGACTTCGCGCAGGGTAATCCGCGCAACATCTGCCATCCTCGAGGGCTCAGGCGATTCAATAAAAAGAACACGGTGCTGGCGCGAAAGGCGCGAGAAAAATTGCTGAGGGCGTTGCCAGACCCAGTCCCACCGTAAGTGGCAATGAACGATTATGGGATAGTCGTCGGAAACCGCCCGTTTTGGGGCCACGACGCCTGCATCAATGAATCCTAGGTTCTTCACGTTTTAGCATAAGAATCGCGGCTAACCGTGTAAAAAGGCGTCAGAAAATGCCCTTTTCGCGCAATCAGGATTATTCCGATCCGCTATGGAGTACTGACTGCGAACTGACCGATGAAGACGATTGCGGCGCCGAGCAGCGTGCCTTCGTCACTCGATAATTAAAGTAGGTCCGATCGGATATCGTCCACACGCGGGGCCGTAAATGGTCAGACCAGCCTGCGGTTGTTCGTCCCGTGGGACTGAGCAGCGAAGCCGCACCCGCTTCCCTTTCATACCGGCCTTGACTTGACCCAGCAATGAACCTTCGACCACCGCGTGGCAAAGATATCCGTAAGCACCCCGGCCGCCAAGCAAGTAACTGAGAGCGCCACGCGCGTCGTGTGGGTGATTCGGAAGAATGGTGTGATAAACCGGAATGCCGTTCAGCGAGATCCTGAGCGCGCTAGGCGAAACAAACGAATCGGTCTGAGGCGCACCGTCACGTAGCGACGATGCCTCCAATAGTAGCCGAATTCGCGAAGCTCCGTTTAGTTCCGGTGAGCTGACAGGAAAATGCCATTCAAAAAAACCGCGCGTACCGCCCGCGCATGCGCCGCACTTCTCTGCTTCTTCGCGAGTCTTCGCGGACCGATTCCACTCCGCGCTATGCCATTGATGCGGCTGCAACCGCAAGATAGTTTGCCTACCAATCACCTCACGTGCTGGCGCGCCGCCATCGACGTAAAACTGAACAAAATTTCGTGCGACTGGTGTGCCGTCGACGACAAAGCCGTAAACCCAAAGCGTGCAGAGCATCGTCTGCATCGGCAACTGCACGGTGAGCGCCTTCGCCAATTCCACTTGTAAATGGGGGAACGCGATCCGGTCGCTTCCCGACGCCATTTCTGAATGAATCCAGCCCAGGGAATCCACGCCACTGAGCCGCCAATGCAGGCTCACATGTTGCCGTTTCTGGCGGGAAAAATGGGATGAAAATACCGGCACCGTAACCGTGGCTCCTGCCCGGCAACTTTGAATGGGCGGGGCATCGATCGGCAAGACATCGCCCTGATTCACGATGGTCGGATCGTAGCCGAAGTCTTTGGGCGTGCGATCATAGTTCAGGAATCCGTTCCGCTCCCACTCCACGTCATGCAGCTCCGTATAGATGTACGCACTCAGCCTTCCATGACGACGTAATTCGTTCGTCAAAAATTTGAAACTCCAGCTCGTGTCCACATCACCATCGAGCGCGCCAACCCCGCCGTACTCGCTATTGATCAATGGCTGATTGCCCTGTTTGAATCCAGGGACGTAGTTGTAGGTGGAACCGGCGAAGGTTTTTTCGACGATCTCTTCGATCCAGGAGCGCGCCTTGGCGTAATTGTCGGTATAAAAATGCCACGAGTTCACGTCGGTTTCGCCGTGGCCGTAATATTCCAGGTGTTCCCACGCGACGACGCTCATATCCTCAATCAGCCGCGTCGGATCTAACGACTTGGCCAGGCGGTAAATCGATTGCACCCAAAGATAGGCGCTTTGGTTACTCAACTTCTTCCCCGCGCTTTCAATCAATTGGCTCGACCCGCTTTCCGGCGGGTGAGGGTTGATCAGTTTGACGAACTCCGATTGCCCTCCAAATCCCCACGTTTCATTGAAGAGACACCAGGCGACGATGGAGGGATGGTTAAAGTCACGCTCGATCGCACCGCGCATGGTTTGTTCGAATCGGGCACGTCCTACCGAGGTGTCGCCGCCTTCGCCGAAATTTGGAAAATCGCACATCAGCAAAATGCCGAGAGTATCGGCATAATGCAGCAGCATCGGATCATCGACCTTGATGTGAACACGCAACAGATCGAAGCCGGCGCGCTTCGCCGTGAGGATATCGTTTTCCAACACCTGCGAATCTCCCGCGGTATAAATGCCGTCCGGAAAATAGGACTGATAAAGCGCGCCGCGCAGATAAATCGGCGCGCCGTTCAGCGCGAGAGCGGATGGTGAACTCGCTTCCGGCACCGCCACCGCAGCCAGACTGCGCATGCCGAAGTAGGTATGGACGACGTCGGGATTACCGCTGCTGTAGAGAACCAGTCTCGCGCGGTAAAGTTGCGGTGAGTTGGGATCCCACAAAACAACGTTGCCGAGACTGAATGTGAGTTCGACGAGGCCATCGATTATGGAGGCTTTATCGACGAACCGTTCGCCCGACGGGCTGGTGACTTCAATCTCGAGAAACTCGCCACCGGAAACAGAGACCAGAAAGCGCGCCTTCCCCCTCTCGATGTCAGTCGTGATCTCGAATTTTTTGATGAAAGTCTCGGACCGGGGTTCAACGAACACAGTCTGCCAGATGCCGCTCGCGCTGGAATACCAGCCCCACTGTTTTCCAACCGGCTGTTCGCGGTTATTTATCGGATCTTCCACGCGCAGCACGATGGTTGCGATCAGTTGACCGGCTTCATCTCGCAAGAGCGCATTCGTGATGTCGAATTCAAAGGGAGTGTAGCCTCCTTCATGGCGCCCGAGCGCGCGACCATTACACCATGCTTCGGTGAAGAAATCGGCCGCGCCGATGGTGAGGATAACGCGTCTATTCTTCCACGAGTTGTTATCGGGAATTCGCACTGTTCGCCGGTACCAGCCGATCTCGTAGCGTGCGGCGCTTCGATAATTCGACGTCGTTACTTGCAGCGGATCGCGATAAGCTCGGGTGGAGTAGAAATTGTCATTCCCGGCTGCGTCAGCTTCACCCCACGCGGCCAGCGATTCCCAGCAAAACGGCACGATGATTTGTTCAGACCAGCGCGGTTCATCTGCTAAATGCCATCCTTCGTTGCGGCCGCGGTCGTCACCATCGAAGCGGAATTCCCACGCCCCGTTCAGGTTGATCCAGTCAACCCCGTGAATAAAACTCCGCTGTCGATCTGGGCGCGGATATTCCGGGCGCGGCAAAAACGTTCGGGTGCGCATCTGTTCCGTCGGGTTTCAGGACCGATACTCCGATTGATCACATGATCCAATACGGATGTCGGGATTGTGTAAAATCACCGCAGAGAGGTGCAGAAAACACGCGTTATTAATCGCAGAGCTTCAAACTGGAACGGGCGTGGCCGCGCGGATCCGCTTCCACGACAATTCCATCACAGAGTCGCCGTACTGCAATAGTGAGTCCTTAAGGTAATTGACTACGACTAGTTAGGTCATTGCAGCCTGTTTGGCTACAGCCGAGACAAGTTTGCAGCGCGTTATCAGCTTTATGAATAAATCGATCAAACTACACGTTTATGCTGTCGTGGTCGCCGGACTGGCTCTATCGCCCATTGCAGCTCACGCTCAAGCTTCACCAGCTGCAACTGACAGGGGGACGGCGACCACCACGTCCGATGCCACTGCCACTGACGCACGCGGCGATCGCAATGATCATCACGACTATGGATGGATCGGCTTGGCAGGTCTGCTCGGACTAGCTGGTTTGATGCGGAGAAGCCGGGACGACCGGTATGACAGAGGTAGGAGTGCGACCAACCGCGCTGATCTCACCAGTACCCGCAGTTAAGTCTAGCAACAGTTGTCGAACTGGTGTTCGCATTTTTTTCCAGCCGACTAGCCTGTGTCGGCTCTTGCTGGTGTCAGTCATAGCGACGATCTTACTCGTAGCGTTGATGCGCGGGTGCAGTGGCGGCGCTCAGTGGTAACGTCGTGAGGAGGTGTGTCCTTCCCTTCCCGAGCAGTTCGATCTGACGCTAGGGCCTATAGGCTGGTGTAGCCAGCACATCGCACCAGAGCAGTCGCCGATGAGGGTGAGACTTCGTTAATGTTAAGAACTGAGGCGGCAAACATTTAATGCCCACAGGAAAGTTTGTTCTTCTTTGTTGACGATTAGACAAGTCACATTCGCTCGCGAATGCGCACGTTAGCTCGTCAGCGGATTGAGGACACACAGCTGATTCAAGGTGCGTGTTTCGGTTAGGGAAACCAACAAACGAAAAGCTGCTTCTTTTCTTCGATGAATTCTTTCGGACTGGCGTCGCTCAGCGATTGAACTCGCCTCCTGATTCCGCGCGGCTTTCGTCCGTGCGCACTTCCATTACGTGCGCCGCCCAATCCAAAGCAGAAACATCGGTTTCCCGACGATCCACAAACTTTGCCTTACAAACACGAATCGCATTTGCAAATTGTTGCTGCCGCGCCAATTCGCGAGCTAAGGGTTCGTCAATCTGACGAGTTCCGTCGTCGCTAGCATAATCAAGCAAACCATTGTAGCAATGCCTGTCGTCATCCCAGCCGGGATGATTGACGATAGGATAGAGGCAAATGCCTTCGAGGGGCACGCCGGCAGCAATGGCGGCGTAAGACTCGTTACACATGTAGCGGAGCCAGGCCGGGCGTGTCTCGTCCTCGATGCCTGTCTCAGCAATAAAAATCGGCCGGTGGTAATGCGCATAGCTTTCGGCCAGCAAATCACGAACATGACGGTAGCGCCGGTCGGAAGGAACAAGCATAGAGCCGGCGTGGCCGGGATACGTCCACTGATTGTGAATGTAATAGTTTACGCCGACGACATCGACGTATTCCTCGCGGCCACCCAACTCCGGCGCAATGCGGCCGATTAGCATGTCGCCAGCTTCAAATTGACTTTGATGGTATGCGCGCGCTGCGGCTTCGTTCTCCTCACCTGGTTTTTCGGCAATCACGTTAATCATCGGATCGATATGACAGATCTGGATGTTGCGACTGACCCGCCGCATAGCCTGAATTGCACCAATGCTTGCCTTTACCAACTGGCGCTTCAGTTCGTTACCACGATTCTTCGCGAATGGGTTGAAAATGCCAGCGTCACCTCCTGCCCAGGAGAAAAAGGATATCTCGTTAACAGGACAGACGAAAACCGTTTCGAAATTGTTCGCCAGCACCTTCAGCGCGGCGCAAGCGAAGCTGATAAAGCGGGTCACAAAATCAGGGTTGAAAATGTCGATGTCATCAGGCCAACCGTAGTGCCAAAAATCCCAAATCACCTCGGTTCCCGTCTCGCGAGAAGCATTAATGATTGGCTCCGCGCTGGAAAAGTCGTAACTGCCTGGGCTTTGTTCAATCAAATGCCAGCGGAGGCCCTCCCGAACAGTGTAGATTCCGTGCTCTTGCAACCGGCGATAATCGCTTATTACAAATTGCTCGTGCCTCGTGCTCTGGACTAGATCGAGTCGCTTGCCGTTCTTTAGCCGATGGGTCGAGCACTCGAAGCCACCCATAAAGAAACTTTTGAATAAACCAGGGTTCATGGCGTAGCAGGCCTTTTATTAGCCGATTCCATTCCGCGGGAGAGTGACCATGCAATCACAATGCTGCAGCAGCTCCCACCTGATACAGCGTGCGCTATATCAACAGCTTCTGTGGATTGGGTAAATAACGAAGGTTCGTTCATCGGAATAGCATGACACGGAGAACAAGAGTTTCAGCACATGTCACTCAATCGAAATAATCCCGACTGCCCAGTCCGTGCAGGTTTGCGCGCCTGCGGACTTCGAATTCGATGTGTAGTCCAACCATGTCTTCTCGTATAAACGCGGCTCGAGCTCTACGCGTGCGTGCGAGAGTAGTTCGGGAAAAATCATCGGCGATACATCCAGCTCCGCGTGACGTTAACTCAACGATCGCCTGCTAAGAACAGTACCTCCATCAAATCCTTCCTTTCGGAGCAGTTCGCCGCGTGGAGACGCATAAGCGTGCAGATATCTCGCCCGAACTATTCTATGATTATGGTTGGCGGAATGGGATATCGTCCAGCGGCAGAACCGTAAATCGTCAAACCGCCATGCGGTGATTCTGCTCCTGGAACGAGACAACGCAGTCGCAGGCAGCCATTCTTCATGTTGGCGGCAACTCGCGCAAAGAGAGTGTCTTCGATCCTTACATGGGTTAAATATCCATAGGCTCCGCGTCCGCCGCGCAAATAGGTAAGCGCACCGCGGGCGTCGTGTGGATGATTAGGTAAAATAGCATGATAAACCGGCACTCCGTTTAACAGCATGCGCAATGT
>JBKPQI010000113.1:0-19520 GCA_046733975.1 Verrucomicrobiota bacterium | reverse complement strand
GCCTTGCTCGGCCTGACCGAAACGCCCGATCCAGATTCTGCTGACGCGCTCGCAATTGCGCTGACTCATTTGCGGGCAGAGGAGGCGGGGCGGATGGGAATTCCGGGAGCAACACAGATATGAGGGTGAAAGACACAGTGTCGTCATCCCGAACCGCGCAGGCAACGCCAGTCGGGGTCGGACAGAAGGATCTCTGCAAAGGTCGCACTGTTTCGACTTTCGGAGAGGTCCCTCGTTTCGCTCAGGATGACGCGCTTTTTGTTCGCTGGCTGGGGCGAATGAATTTCGCTGATGCGCTAGCATTACAGGAACAAATCGTTGCGGAAAAACGAGCAGATCCGAAGGCGGCGGACACCATTCTGTTACTGGAACATGATCCCGTTTACACCATTGGCCGGACACCGGACCAAACCAGTTTACGCGGTGGTTCGCATTTACCGCATCCGTTTTTCAAAATCAATCGTGGTGGACAGGCAACCTATCATGGTCCGGGCCAGTTGATGGGTTATCCAATTATCGATCTACGGCGTTGCGGCCAGGATCTGCACAAGTACCTGCGTTGGATTGAAACTTTGCTGATCGAATTTCTAAATGGATTTCAAATAGCGGCGCAACGTCGCGAAGGATTAACGGGAGTGTGGGTTGAGCAGCGCAAGATCGCATCAATCGGTGTGGGTGTGAGGCATTGGGTCACAATGCACGGGTTTGCATTGAATGTGTGCGGCGATTTGTCACCGTTCGATCACATCACCCCGTGCGGCATCTCGAACGTGACGATGACCTCGATCGAGAGAGAAACAGGCAGGATCACTTCAGTTGAGGAGGCCGCCTCCGCGTTTGCGACTATTGCGCGGGGATGACGAACTCGACATTGATCATTCCATAAAGCCATTCAACTTCCGAGGGTGTTATCCTGAACGAAGTGAAGGATCTCTGTGTAATGCTGAGTCACACGCTGCTTGCGTGTCGTTGAACTTGGGAGAGGTCCCTCGGGTTCGCTCGGGATGACAGAGCTTGCGGCTCACGCCTGTCGACTCAGGCGCGGCACCGGCGAAGATGTGTGATTGCCAAAGCCCTGCCGCCGCGTGCTCTTAAAGTTCGGACTAAACGCTGGCTCTCTTGTTGAGTGACAGGCTTTAAGGGCTACGCTTGTAACGACCTCACTTTTTCGAGCACATGAACATTCCACTCGAAGACAATTTTACGGACGTAATCGGCAAGGCACAGCGTGGCTTGGAAATTTCTGATTCAGAACTGGCAGAGCAGGCGGGGCTGGATGTAAGCGCGATCCGCAAACTCCGTGGCGGCAATTTCGATGAGACGGCGCTCTCCCGCCTCGCGCCGGTACTTGGGCTGGGCGCGCGTGCATTAACCGATCTCGCGCGGGACGAATATCGGCCGCACGTCCGCGAGATTGACGGTCTGGCGATGTTTAACACGACGTACCATGACATGACGGTGAATGCGTTTCTGGGGTGGGATCCGAAATCACGCGAGGCAATCGCTTTCGATACCGGCGCCGATTGTCGTCCGATGCTGGAGCGCATCCAGGCCGGAAAATTGACGGTGAAACTGATTTTGCTGACGCACGCGCATCCGGATCATATTGCGGACCTGTCGCGACTAAGAAAGGAAACCGGCGCGCCGGTATACATCTCAGAACGCGAACCGATTTCTGGCGCCGAAACAATTTCCGAAGGTTACGAATTCGACGTCGGTGCGTTGAAAGTGAAAGCGTTTCAGACCTGGGGGCATTCACCAGGCGGGATGACATTTTTCGTTACTGGGCTTGCACGGCCGGTGGCGGTGGTGGGCGATTCCATTTTTGCCGGCTCGATGGGCGGCGGGAGTGTTTCATATGAAGATGCCATCAAAAATAATGCAGAGAAAATTCTAAAGTTCCCGGACGAGACCATCATTTGTCCCGGTCATGGACCGCTAACGACAGTTGGAGCGGAGAAGGAACACAACCCCTTCTTTGCTGAGCAGGTCAGCCGTTGAGAACGCCGGATTTACAATACCAGTGACATTAGACCAAATGGTTGTAGCGGTGCTCGCGGCGAATGCCGAATTGATTAGACGGGCGCTTGGCGCAAGCGCCTCTACAATATCTTCAAGATGAACATCGGTTTTGTTGGTGTCGGCCGAATGGGTGCGAACATGGCGCGTCGGCTGGTGGATTGCGGATTTCACGTCACTGCGGTTTACGATGTGAATCGCGCGGCCGCTACGAAACTGGCAACCGAGCTTGGCTGCGCTGCGTCGCAAAATTTGTCGGACGTAACCGCCGAGTCCGACGTCATCATTACGGTCGTGAGCGATGATGCGGCGATGCGGAAGATTTTTGCGAGTTCCGGCGACAGTCTGCTGGTGAACGCCAAAGGGAAGCTGTTCATCAATTGTGCGACGATTACCCCTCGCGTCCACGTGGAAGTGGAGGAACTGGCTACGAAAGCTGGTGCTCGTACTCTCGAAGCGTGCATGGCGTCGAGCATCACGCAGGCGCGCGATGGCTCGCTTTATTTGATGTGCGGTGGAGAGGAGGCGGCGTTTCGTGCTGCGCAACCGATTCTGTACAAACTGGGCAAGACCGTTCGTTATATCGGCAAAGCAGGGGAAGCAGCCAAGGTAAAAGCGCTGGTCAATATGGTGATGAACATCAACACCGCTGGCCTGGCCGAAGGTCTTGGTCTGGCCGACGCGATGGGTCTTGATCTGACGATGGCGCGAGAAGTTTTTTCCGAAACCGGCGCGGGCTCGCGCGTCTTGCAAACGGACGGCGAGGACATGCAGAACCGCGAACACAGCTGTTTTTTCTCCGCCGCCCATGCGGCGAAGGACAGCGGTATCGCACTCGATCTTGCCCGAGAACTTGGTCTCGAGCTGCCGCTGGCCGGTGCGACCAAGCAGCAATACGACGCAATGATTACGGAAGGGCTGGGGAACCTCGACAAATCCGGAATTGCAGAGCTGACCTTCAAGAACCGTCACAAACATCGTGGCGACCACGTTTGACGGAAGGCGCGCTTCCGCGCCCGGATGCGCAGAAGCGCGTCGCTCCGTATTCAGATCGGCTGACATCAGACGCCGCTTGCGCTTTCATTATTTCGCGGCAGTCTCGGCTCCCTCGTTCGGTTTGTGTCAAGGCGAGCCGGAGTTGATTGAATTTTGCTCTCAGTTGACGTCTTTCATGGGCAGCAAACCCTGACTGGCAGTGGCAGGAGCCGCCACAGTGTGGAATTATCAGGTTTATATACAGGGCGATTAAATGAAAACGGTCTGGCGCGTCTTTGCTTATCTCAAGCGGTATCCGCTGCTCGCCAGCGGTATGCTCACATGCGCCATCATCAGCACCTTAATGCTCATCGTGTTTCCGCTTGTGACAAAGCAGGTTCTCGATGTCGTCATTCGCCAGCATCATCCCGAAAAACTGATGCCGCTGGTGTGGCTTGCAATACTGGCCGCGTTGTTGCAAAACGGGCTCAATTCCCTGCGACTCGTACTGAACAACACATTTGAGCAACGCGTAATTTTCGACCTCCGCAGCGATCTTTATTCCCACATTCAACTACTGCCACTTCGTTGGTTCGACAGTCGCGCCACCGGCGACCTCATGACCCGGCTTCTGGAAGATGTGACTGCGGTCGAGCGTGTGCTCATTGACGGCATCGAGCAGGGGATTGTTGCCGTGCTGACCATGATGGTCGCGCTGACGTGGATGTGCTACGTGAGTTTTAAGCTCACGTTGTTTGCGCTCAGCCCGGTGCCGTTTCTGGCCGGCGGCGCGCTTTGGTACACGCTTACAGCTCACCGGCGATACCGATTGCAGCGCCGCGCGGCTTCGGGCATGAACGCGCTGCTGCACGATAATCTGTCCGGCATTCGGCAAATTCGAAGTTTCGCGCGCGAGCGAGACGAGCATGCGCGTTTCAATCGGGTTAGCGACGAGCTGCGCCGGACTACCCTGGTGGTGATGAAAGTCTGGGCGGCTTACAATCCCTCCATGTATTTGATTGGCATGCTGGGCGTGATCCTCACCGTATTCTTTGGAACGCGCGCAGTGCTTGCAGGCGCGATGCAGCTCGGCGATCTCGGCGCGTTTTTATTGGCCGTAGGGTACCTTTATGAGCCGGTGGGCAAACTGCATCAGCTCAATCAACTACTGCAGGCTGGCCGGGCTGCGGCCGAACGCGTCTTTGAAATCATCGACGAACCGGTGGAAGCGCAGGGCGGAGCCGGTTTCAAACGCGAAGTGCGTGGAGAAATAGAATTTCGCAACGTGAGCTTTAGTTACGGCTCCGAACTGCCCGCCTTGAGCGATGTTTCCTTTCATGTGCGCCCCGGCGAAACGGTCGCCTTAGTCGGCCAAACCGGTGCGGGAAAATCGACACTGATCAATCTGCTGACGCGTTTTTACGAGCTGGAGCAGGGCGATATTTTGATCGACGGCCAATCGATTCGGGACATCAACGTGCGAGAGTTGCGGGAAAAAATTGGGATGGTGACCCAGGAAAGTTTTCTGTTTAACGGCACGATTCGGGAAAATCTACAGATGGGAAAACCGGGCGCGAGCGATGAAGAACTGTTGGACGCGGCGGATGCAGCAAATGCGCGGACCTTCATCGATTTGTTGCGGAATGGATTGAGTAGCGTGGTGGGGGAACGCGGAGTGAAGTTGAGCGTCGGCGAGAAGCAGCGGCTGTCGATTGCGCGCGCGCTGCTCAAAGACCCGCCCATTTTGGTTTTGGACGAAGCCACCGCAAGCGTGGACACCGCGACAGAGCGGTTGATTCAGGAGGCGCTCGAGAATCTGATGTTTCACCGGACTTCGATCGTGATCGCGCATCGTCTCTCGACCATTGTGCACGCCGATCAAATTCTAGTGCTGGATCGCGGTCGCATCATTGAACGCGGAACGCACGAGCAATTATTGGCACTCGGTGGAAAATACACGCGTCTGTGTGAGCAGAGTTTGCTCGAGATGCCCGAGGCAGAACCGGCCGCGATCTAACAGATCACATCTCATCGGATGCGAGAGCAATTTGTGTCCAGCATTGTTGAATGTGTATCCAACCATTTTTTAGCACGGGCTGACGGAAATTAGCCGGTGGCGCACGCCGCCGGATTTACGTCAGAATGTTTAGTTGAGCCCCGGCGGGGGCTGAACTCAATATTGCACCTTTTCCGTCGGCCCTACCGGGACTCATTTGCGTTCTCACGTCCAAATCGGTGGCTTGCACCACCGGCTAATTTCCATCGGTTCCCTTCAGGCCTCCTGCCACGCAACGCGCCGAAGCGCGTGCCTTCGATCGCTCTCGCGCTACGATTGGGCGATGGAAGAAGCTAGCAGTTGCTGGTAACGCTGCTCCAATTCCCGGTAGCGTGCTTCCGCTTCCTGCAGGGCGCGTCGCTCTTCTCCCAAACTGCGCTCAAGATCACGGATCCGCTCTTCGAACTTTATCGACATTCCGGTAGTGGCTGGCGTTTGGTCGACTGAAGCATCGCCATCTTCGGCATGGTTGGGCAAAAGGGTAGTGATCTCTTGAATTTTGCGACGCGACCCGTCGCAGGTGTTAATGACAAAATTGTCCGGCGTGACTTCACCCCGTTGGACGAATTCATTAATCGCTCCGAGCGTTGTCGGCCCGTAATAGCGTTCGCTCGTTACTTCGACCAGCCAATCCATCCCGAGTTCCGCGACCATCGGAGCTTTCATCCATGTTTGTTGATCGGATGAAACCAGATCGCGTGGTGCTATCCGCGCCTTTGCTGCCCAGCGCGAGAGTTGATCAAACTGCAGCGGTCCAAAAACGCCGCCGTCCTCGTATTTTCGAAGATACCAATTTGGGTCCATTGGCATTACTATTATGGGGTGGGTGACGGCGTCGCGCTCGCTGCCGGGCTGGCTGAGGATGGAGGAATCATGATGGTTTGGCCAGCCTGCAATTTCCGGCCGTCTTCGATGTGATTAAATTTTTGCAGGTCTTCGACCCCGACTTTGTATTGCTTCGCGATGGAGGTCAGCGTTTCGCCTCGAGCCACGACATGAGTGGTGCCATTGGACGGTGAAGGATGGGCCGGCTCGCTTGTAGCAGCGGTGACACTCGGCACCGGGCTTGGACTCGTCTCCCCGATCATCGTTCCGGGACGTGAAGCTTGCTGTTCCAGTTTCAAAATATGCTGAGAAAGTGCGTCGACCTTCATGTTGAGCTCGTCGATCTTGCGTTCCAATGTCACCATGTCGCCCGGCGCCGAGGAAGGCTGCGGTGTTTGAGCCAAGGCACCGCCCAGAGGCAAAAAAATCGCGCAGACAACAAGGGGTTTCACTGCGGAAATTCTGACATCTGGCGCGAGAACTAGCAAGCGCCGAGGGCCGCTTCATTATCTCGTCATGCAAGCTAAGCAGAGGGATCCTCATTATCTCGTCATCCTGAGCGAAGTGGGGGGATCGCGGTGAAGGTACCTGTGAGCTGGCGCTGCGGGCTCCCGCGACTTTCGCTTGGGGTGACGGCCTCTTCGCTTCGTCCTCGCCGGTGGAGATCGACCCGGGGATCCTCCGGACATCGAGGGGTTGCGATTCGGATGATTTCCCATACCTTTTTCTCAATGCCAGAACGCATTCAAAAGCCGGTCGAACCGGCGCCGTGGGGGCCGAAGCAGGGTGACGGCGACGGGCCGCGCTCACCCGATATCTCGCGTCCCGATACGAAGGACCTCCTTAAAAAGATGCGCAAGGTCGATCCGAATCAGTCGAAGCGTTATCGGCAGCGCACCGGCCAGTAATGGACAAACCGGCGCTCGATTTCGGAGCGGATTTTCCATCCTTGCTTCGCCGGCAGGGTCTGCTCGCGTCACCCGCGCCAATTGTGAATTCGTCGGCTGAGATTGTCCCAACGCAATCCACAACCATCTTGGCGTTCAAATTTGCCAATGGCGTTTTAGTCGCGGGCGACCGCCGCGCTACTTCCGGCAACACCGTGGTCTATGATCGTGCCGATAAAGTTTTGGAAATCGATCGTCGTTCCATTATGGCGATCGCGGGCGTGCCGGCCACGGCCTGGGAAATGGCGCGCGTGCTCGAACATTCTTTTCAATTCTTTCGCCGAACCCAATTGCAGGAGATGAGCGTCGACGGCAAGGTGCGCGCACTTTCAAAGTTGTTGCGTGATAACTTTGGTTTCGCGCTTCAGGGTATTGGCGTCGTCGTCCCCATTTTCGCAACGTTCGACGGCAACGTTTCGCCGTCGGCCCGGCTTTATTTCTACGACGCCATGGGCGCGCAATTCGAAGCGACTGATTTCGCCGCCACCGGGTCCGGTTCGCCGGCAGTGCGCGGCATTTTGTATTACGAGAATACCTGGGGCGAAAAACCGCTGCACCAAATCGGCGAAGACGAAGCGGTCGTGGTCGCGCTGCGCGCGCTTGATACCGCGGCCGAAGCCGATACCGCAACCGGCGGAATTGATCGGCATGCCAAAATCTTTCCGGTAATGAAAGTTGTCGGAGCTGACGGTATTCGCACTTTGCCAGAAGAAAAAATCGCGCAGTTATTCCATCAACGCGTTGAATGATTGAAGAGCCGTATCGCTGGGTGGAGGCAATCGCGACGCGCCGCGATTATATCGAGATGCAGCTGGCCAGCGGCAGTCCGGTCGTTGCCGTCGGGTATGCGGGTGGCATTCTATTGTTTACTGTTGGGCAGCAAAAGCTTTTCGAGATTTACGACCGCATTGCTCTTGGTGCCATTGGACATCCCGGGGACATCGAACGGCTGCGCATGACTGCAATCGAGCTTGCCAGCACCGAAGGATTTACTCGGTCGGCGGGGGACGTTTCGCTCCGTCGCCTCGCCTATTACTCGTTAAGTCCGGTGATGAAAAATGCGTTCGAGCAAATTTATGGCGCGCCTTTCCTGGCGCGGTTGCTCTTTGTGGAGATTGGAGCGACTCCGTCAGACGATCTTTTTCTGGAAGTCGAATACGACGGCGCCATCAATCTTCGCTCCACCAACGAGGGCAACCGGCCGTTTGCTGTTCTGGCGGCAACGAAGAAATCAGCCGACCAAATGCTGGAATTTCTAGGCAAGCAGTTTGGCGGCGACAAAAGTCTCGCGGAAACCCTCGAGCTTGCGCTTGATACCTGGCTGATCGGGCAGCTAAAGGGGGAGGAGCCCATGCCCGGCGAGGACGAAATTCGCCGCCAACGGAGCGAGCGACTTGGAAATGCAACAATTTCGGCGGCGGTGCTGGAGCGCAATGCGAACCTGGCGGTGCGATATCGCGCCGTCGACGCGAGTGAACTGGCGCCTTTGATCGCAAAGTAGAATGGGCCGTTTCCGTCTCTCACCGAGGGCCACGGAAAGCGTCGCCTGGCTCGGTCTGTTATTGGTGACGATATCGTTCGTCAGCCTCGTGCTTATGCCTTCGCCACTCCTGATGCGGCGCCCGGCGGTGGCGTATCACAAAAAGGCCCAGCCATTCGCGCTCGTCATTCTTGATCCCGGACACGGCGGACAAGATTCGGGCGCGATAGCCGGCGGTGTTTCGGAAAAGGACCTGACGCTCGACATTGCCCAGAGGGTCGGCCGTCTGCTTGGCGCCCAAGGCTTGAGTACCTTGCTAACACGCAATCGCGACTCCTACGTCTCGTTAGGTGACAGGGCGCACTTGATCAACCGCGCTACTGACGCTGTGGTCGTAAGTATTCACTTCAACGATGGGCCGCGATCCGACGTTAGCGGAATCGAAACCTATTTCGCAGCTCAGCAGGCGACCGGCATGCCTATGATTGCGAGCTGGCTTCCTTTTCTGCAGAAAGTTGCCAACCCGCGGCCGAACCCGGAAAGCCAGAGTCTGGCGCAATTCCTTCAGCAGCAATTGGTCGCGCGCACGCAAGCGATCGATCGTGGGACAAAAGCACAACAGTTTTATGTCCTGGCGAATGCGCGACATCCAGCTGTGCTGGTGGAAGGAGGTTTCCTAACGAGCAAGAGCGATATCGGAAAATTGGCGAATACAGACTACCGCGAGCAATTGGCTCTGGCAATAAGAGACGGCATTTTGCAATACCGGGACACGATCAAATCCTTGACTGACAATGCCCGTGAATAATGAAATGGGCGCGGCGTCAAATTGGCTTCAGCAATGAAACGAATCATCGGACCGGTGCTTGTGGCGTTGGCGATGGCTCAATTCGCGCGTGCTGACTCTAACGTGCAGCAGGCGCAGGAGGAGCTGAAAAAACAGGGGTTTTATTTCGGGCAGATCAATGGCGAGAAAAATGCCGATACCATTGCGGCGATTCGGCGGTTTCAGATACGAAGCGGTCTCGCTGTGACTGGAGAGTTGAACGAAGAAACCTTGCGCGCATTGCGCAATGGATCGTCTTCGTCCGGAGTGACAACACCGACAGCCGCTCCGCAGGCTCCGGAAGATTCCGGCAACAACGCGGAACCGTCGACACCAGCGCCGCCGCCTCGCAACAGGGAAACGGATGGAGTGCCGGTCGAGAGACCGCAGGCGCCTGTTGGTGTTTTCAGGGGCACGCCTTACGAGATCGCGCCGCCGGAATTGCAACGGCAGGTTATTCTCGGTGCGCAAATCCTGCTGCGTCGACGCGGGTTTTACAAAGGTGAAACCGACGGAGTCTATGGCCGCAATCTGGAATTTTCGGTGCGCGCGTTTCAGTCGCGTCTGGGAATTGCACCCAACGGTCGGCTCGATATGGACACACTCGCTGCCCTCGGGTTGTTGCCCGGCCAGCACGGCCGGACGCCTTTGGAAATGCCACACCTCCGTGGTCGACCCCGCGATGAAGATCAGCCGCCGGTGCGCGGCGAATGGATTCACTGACGCGTTGCGGATGTAGAGGTGCTCACTGCGGCGAACACCTGGCATTTCAATTCGGCGCTGACCGTCGCGAGCCTGCTACAGCTTCGTAGGCGCGAAAGCTAAGAACCAAGGAACGGCAGTTTCGAAACTGCGACTCAAAGTAAGGCGGCGGCTGCTAGCCCGCCGCAAAATGAAAGGGGCGCGACCTAAAACAGCCGTTCCTTCGACGCAAACGCAAAATCGCGTTTATCGGTGTGCTGATTAGCAGTTGAGCGTGCGATAGCTAGAACGTTGTTAGAACGCGCTAGTCGTTGTCGAAGCGAATCGATTGTAACTCAGCTGTTACTGTTCCCACAAAAATCTGGCTTTCGATTCGCAACAGCACACGATCGTTGTCGTCTGAAATCCAGATCGTGGCCCGCTTGAATTTGCGGTGTGGCTCCAGTTCGTTCTTTTTGTTCACCCGCTGCAGCTTCAGATCCATTTTGATGGCGTTGTAACTTCCCGAATGCACGCGCAGATGCTCGCGACCGAGGACGGTCACGGTAGCGACATAGGCGGAGTTCGCCGGGTAAACCGCTAGGCGATAGCTGCTGCGATCGCGTAGCGGCTGACTACGCACGTAGAGGAAAACGGAATGCAAATCATACAAATTCTCCAGTGCAAAATCTTTGACCGTCGGCGTGGGATGATTGGGTTCAATACGGGAGCCGCTCACTCCTGCGCTGGTGAATTTCAGGTTCGTTTCGATCCGCTTGCCCCGCGCCGTTTCGATCTGATGCGTCTCGAGCGGGTGCAATGTCTGAGCATTGACGACGGAGCGATAGCTTAGATCGAATTTCCAAAGGACGCGGGCCAAACCAACGGTGCGCGCTTTTCCATCCAGGACAAAGGTCTGTTGCTCGCCGCGATAAAAGTGTGCTTCTGACGTCGCTGCGGTAATTCCGCTCCATCCATAAACGTAAGTTGCATGGAGTGGGCGCGGGTCAGGAAAATTGCCGCGAGGGTCGTGCGTTAAAGTCGACGTCCAATCATTTGCCGCCCGAATTTGGTGCGCGGAGAAGAATCCAATAGTCGTTAGCAGCGAGATGCCCAGGGTCAATCGCGCCGGCAGCAGGCGGAAAAGACGCGACATCACAAAAACAAAACGCACGCCGGATTGCGCCGGCGTGCGTCTGCCAAGGAAAAGTGGAGCTACGGCTTTTTCGGCGTCGGGCTTGCCTTGGTCGTCACGGTTGGACCAGATGACGAGGAGGCAGGCGCCTCCGCCGAAACCGTGCTGGCGCGGCCGGGCTTGTTGAGCGCGGCCACCACATCATTAGTGAAATCGTAACTATCGCGCGAATAAAGCAGCGCTGGAACGCCATTCACGCTCATTCCCGATTTGTCGAAGACGAGGTCCATGTTGAGCGTCTTAACCTTGTCGTTAACAACATCCATGATTTCTTTGACGATGCCGTCGCGCATGCGCAAGGCCTGCTCCCGCAATTGATTTTCGCGCGTCACTCGGAACTCGTTAATTTCGCGCTCCATGTTTTTAATATTGTTAATCTTGTCGTCCCGCTCTTTCGCCAGCTGCGTCTTTTTGTCCGCACTCAGAGCTGTCGATTCGAGTTGTTTGTTGAGATTGTTCACTTCTTCGAGCGCCTTCTTGTAAGCATCGGTCCGATCGTCGAATTCTTTTTTCGCCGCGTCTTTGGCGTCGTTAACCTTTTTCTCTGCTTCCTTGGTCTTGCTATATTCTTTGAACGCCCGGTCCATGTTAATGGTCCCGACCTTGAGCCCTTGACCAAATGCAGCCAGCGGCAGCACCAGCATGGAAATGAGGGCGAGGGAGAGCAATTTCTTCATAAAACGATGGGTTGAATTGTTTTGCGTGGCGTTAGACCGCCTCGGGTTGTTTCCGTTCAAAATTGGTAGCCGACGTTGAAGTTGACCTTCCCACTACTACTCTTGTTGCCGCCCTTCTGAACCGGAATGCCGTAGTCAATACGAAGTGGACCAATCGGCAAGTCCAAACGTAAGCCAACGCCGACATCGGAAACAAGATGATCGAAATTATAGTCCCAGGGATTGACGTTTACAAAACCGGTATCGTAGAAGAGGGCTCCTCTTGCTTTTTCGATAATTGGGAAGGTTAACTCAATCGTTGTTCGCGCCATACTTTGGCCGCCGAGCGGCTCGCCATGTTTATCTTTCGGGCCGACGTCGCGATATTCAAACCCGCGAAGATTGTTGGAACCGCCGAGAAAAAGGCGATCATAAACCTTGATCAGCCTGTTTTCCTGTTCGTCCAAAGCATCAACACCCGCGACCTCGGAATTCAACAGCAGGATCATATCCCACGGCAAATGCCAGTATTTTGAGGCTTCAACGTCAAAGCCGTAAAAGTGTTCGGTTCCGCCCGACGGGAAACCGGTCGCGTACCAGGTATAGCTGATCCGTTCACCGGAACGCGTCAGGAATGGGTTGTCACGATTGTCGAAAACCAGCGTCGCAGTCATCGTGCTCTTGGTCGCCGGGCCGAGCTCTGCCCGTAGCTCGGGTGTTGCGTCAAACGCCACGTTAATCGCGTCTACGTCTTCAAAGTGGTATCCGATCGAGACATAAAGAAAGGGTGTCAGACCTTTGCGTAGATCCAACGCAAATCCATAACTCCGCTCATCGTAAACCGAGCTCAAGTAATTAGCCTCGTGATAAAAGGTGTTGTAGCTGAACGCAATTGGCCGATCGAACAGCCACGGTTCGGTGAACCCAATCTCGACGTCCCTGCGTTCCGTTCCACCCTGCAGGCGAATACGAAACTTCTGGCCGCCACCGGTCAGGCTCGGCCAGTTCGTAATGTCAAAATTTCCCTGGGTCAGTTCAACGAATCCAACCAGACTGTCAACGGTGCTGAAACCGGCGCCGAAGTTCAGTGAACCGGTCCGCTTTTCCTCGACAGCAATATCAAGATTCTTGCGTCCCTCTACGCCGGTATCGATCGGAAAAGCGTCGACTTTGCTGAAGTAGCCAAGATTTTCCAGTCGCTTCTTGCTCGTCTCCACTCGCACGGTGTTGAAGATATCGCCCGGTGTGATCAAGACTTCCCTTCGAATCACTTTGTCCTTCGTCCGCGAATTGCCCGAGATATTGATTTGGTCGACGTAGGAACGCTGGCCTTCGTCAATTCGATAAGTGAGATCGATCAACCCGCCGTGCGGGGTCGAGCTTTCCGGAATGATGGTGAGATCAACATAACCGCCGCTGCCGTAAGCGTCGGCAATGGCTTTGGCGTCATCTTTGATTGCCTTGGCCGAGTAAACCGCGCCTTCGTGGGTTTTCACCACCGCGCGCAACTTTTGCTCATCGGTCGCTTTGTAACCAACGAAGGTCAGTTTACCGACATGATACTGTGGCCCCTCATCAATCGTGATGACGATGAACAAGGCTCCGTTGCTGCCTCGCTCCTTGCGAACGTCGCGCACCGCCACGTCGATGTAGCCATGATTCTGGTAAAACTCGCGCAGCTTCTGGACGTCCTCCTGCAATTGCGTTTCATCGAGGCGACCAGACTTATCGAACACCGAAAGGATGGTTTTACCTTTCGTCTTCATCTGTTTGCGCAGCGTTTGCTGCGAAAAATGCGCGTTGCCTTCAAAACGGATCTGCTTGATCGCTCCTTTTATTCCTTCGTTGATTGTATAGATGACGCGAGAAGTGCCGCGGCTGGCGTCAATCGGCTCGACATGAAACTGCACATCGATGTCGTTGAAGCCATGCGACCGGTAAATGTCCACGATCTTTTCGCGGCCCTTTTCCAAATCCTCTTCCTTCAATGGCGTGTTTAATTTCACGCCGATGTCTTTACGCAACTTCTTTGGCTTAACTCGCGTCGCACCATCGATTTGAATTTCATTCAGCATCGTCCGCGTTTGTATTGCCACGATCACTCGAACGCCGTCACCGTACGGTTGACCGAAAATTCGGACGTTCTCCACCTGACCGGTGGCGTAAAGGGAACGGATGTCGTCCTCAGCGACTAATTCCGAATAAGGTCGTCCGACCTTGGTCCGCATCTGAGCCAAAACCCGGTCCCGGCTAACCGTGACCGGGCCGGTGTATTGAACATCGATGGAGCGAACAATTGGCGGCCCCTGATGTGCCGCGTCGGGCGGCGATTGCGCCGTAGCCGTCAATGCCATGGCGCTACCGAGAAGAACGGCAAAGCACTTCTCTCCCAAACGGCGTATCGAGTTATAAAACATTTCGGGACTTCTACGGGCCGCGGTGGGGGAGATGCGGTGTATTACTTCACAGGGAGCTGATTATCGTCAAGGGCCAAATCGATGCAAGCATCTCCACGTTTAAGCTAGTTCAGCAACTCATACCAATTGTTGCGGCGACGCGGTTGATAACCCGCATCCCGAATGAGGCTTTCTATTCGCCCGGCGTCGAGCCGAAAAGTCGTCCCGGCGCTGCTCACTACATTCTCTTCCATCATCACGCTCCCGAAATCGTTGGCTCCAAATTGCAATGCCACTTGCCCAATGCCGGGCCCCTGCGTCACCCACGAACTCTGAATATTCTCGATGTTGTCCAGGAAGATCCGGGCCAGCGCCTGCATCCGCAAATATTCTGCCACGCTTGTTTTGTGTTTCACTTTCAGAACGGTGTTCTCGGGCTGAAACGTCCAGCAAATAAAAGCGGTAAAGCCGCCGCTCCGGTCCTGTTGTTCCCGAACCCGCTGCAAATGTTCCAGCCGCTCTGCGACCGTTTCCACGTGACCGAACATCATGGTGGCGCTGGATTTCAATCCGAGCTCGTGCGCGATCTGCATCACCTCCAGCCACTCATCGCTTTTGATTTTCAGCGGTGAAATTCTTTGACGTACCCGGTCGACCAGAATTTCGCCGCCACCGCCGGGAATCGAGCCCAGGCCTGCTTCTTTGAACTTCGCAATCACTTCCCGCAAGGGCATTTTAAAAACTTCCGTAAAATGCTGGAACTCCGGCGGACTGAACCCGTGAATGTTAATCTGCGGATATTTTTCGTGGATGTGATGCAGTAAATCGATGTACCAGTCGAAGCCGAGCTTCGCGTGATGTCCGCCCTGCATCAGAATTTGAACCCCGCCGACGGCACAAAGTTCATCCAACTTTTGATCGAGCTGTTCGAAGCTGATGACGTAATGGTCGTCATCTTTTTCTGTGCGATAAAACGCGCAGAATTTGCAGTAAACGTTGCAGACGTTGGTGTAATTGATGTTGCGATCGACAATGTAAGTAACGATTTCATTGCCGCTGCCGTTGTAGGACGAACCTTTGGCTCGTCGCCGGCGGTGATCAGCCAGTGCGCCGAGTTCCTCCAGCGGCCATCCATATAGTAAGAGCGCGTCATCGGATGTGATCCGCTCGCCCGCCAAAACTTTTTCCGTCAGCTCATCCCTGTTGATCGAAACCATCCGGCAAACTCTACACCAGCCCTTTCAACTCCGCGCAAGCTTTCATCTCAGGCAAGTGGCGCAGGCGTTTCACCTATGGAGCCAACGCGCATCTAGTCCGTTCACTGGAGGACACGCGAGGTCGTCTCCCAAATTTTGGGCGGTCCGCGCCGGACTGGCGTTAAAGACATCCGCCTTTCCAGTTAGACGTGTTCGACAGTGCCACCACAGCTCCTACGTTCTGCATTATGCGCGCAATGATTCTCGATGCGCCCAAACGACCGCTGCAGCTGCGCGATGTTGCGAAACCCCGACCAGGTCCGGGACAATTACTCGTGCGCGTTTCCACCTGCGCGGTCTGCCGCACCGATCTGCATATCGTCGACGGCGAATTGCCCGACCCGAAGCTGCCCCTCATTCCTGGCCACGAAATTATTGGACGCGTCGAAGAGGTCGGACGTGATGTGAAAACATTTGGTGAACGCGACCGCGTCGGAATTCCGTGGCTGGGCTGGACGTGTGGGGAATGCAAATTCTGCCGATCCGGCCGCGAAAATATTTGCGATCGCGCGCGCTTCACCGGTTACAACATCGACGGCGGTTACGCCGAGTTCGCTGTGGCCGACGCGCGCTTTTGTTTTCCGATTCCTGACCGATTCGAAGACATTTCCGTAGCTCCGTTGTTGTGCGCCGGACTGATCGGCTTTCGCGCATTGCGCAAATGCGGCGATCCGAAACGGCTCGGTCTTTATGGATTCGGCGCCGCTGCGCATATCATTTGTCAGGTCGCACATTTTGAAGGATGCAAGATTTTCGCTTTCACCCGTCCCGGTGATAGCGAAACACAAAAATTCGCACAACGTCTCGGCGCCAGTTGGACCGGTGGTTCGGATCAAGCGCCGCCGGAAAAACTTGACGCTGCCATCATCTTCGCGCCCGTAGGCGCGCTCATGCCGGTCGCATTACGTCATGTCGAGAAGGGCGGCATCGTCGTGTCCGCTGGAATTCACATGAGCGATATCCCCGCGTTTCCCTATCATGATCTGTGGGGCGAACGCGCCCTTTGTTCGGTCGCTAATCTTACCCGGCGCGATGGCGAAGAATTTTTCGAAATTGCGCCGCGTATTCCCGTAAAAACCGAAACCGAAACATTCCCACTCGACCAAGCGAACGAAGCGCTGTCGCGCCTGCGCACCGGGAAGCTAAATGGCGCCGCGGTGTTGATGATAAATCAATAGCGGCATTAGGTTCTTGCGTCTCGAAAAATCATTTTGCAAGCTATCTCGGAGCGTCCTGACCGGGAGGGGCGACTCCCCAAGTCGCCCCAGCGAGACAATGTAATTGATCAATCGCCCGAAATTCCGCCGCAATTTGCGCTGGGAGCTGATGGTATGTCCAATTTTCTTAAGCGCTAACGAACACGAACAACGCCAATTTGCTCTGCGACATTAGCGTCCATTCGTGTTCATTCGTGATTAAACCGACATGCAAAATCGCGCAGCCATAATCGGTGCTGGCGTTTCTGGACTCACCTGCGGAGTTGTCTTCGCCGAGCGCGGCTGGAGCGTCACCATCTTCGCCGACGAAACCGGCCAGCAAACAACATCCGCCGCTGCCGCCGCTGTTTGGTTTCCCTACGACGCCGAGCCCGCCAACAAAATCATCCCCTGGGCCCTAACGACTTATGGACGATTGCGCGATCTGTCTCACGATCCAAAAACCGGCGTGTCCATGATCGAGATTCGCCAGTTCACTCGCATTGGCGAAATCGCAATTCCCGATTGGGCGAAAAACCTTGGCGCCCTCTCCCGTTCCGTCATCCCGAGCGAAGTCGAGGGATCCCGCGGCGAAACGAGAAGCTCTAACTTCCCTCCCGCCAGTGCGGTTGAAGACTCGCCGCGCCGGGGTTTCCCTTTCACCAGCGGCTACGCGCTCACCGTCCCCCTCGCCGACACCACGATTTATCTAGATTATCTCACCGACCGATTCCGCAATTCCAACGGCACAATCCAATCGACTCACATCAGTCAGCTCGAAGAAATTCCGCGGGACTTCGAGCTGATTATCAACTGCGCGGGCATCGGCGCGCGCGAACTTGTTCATGATCCGCATTTGGAACCGCACCGCGGTCAGGTCGCGATCGTGGAAAAACCCGACCTGAAGCAGGCAATTGTCTGCGATGATGCGCCGTTGATGTACGCCATCCCGCGCGCGAACGATTGCGTTTTCGGAGGAACAAATGCGATCAGCGACAGTCGCGAATCCTCGACGTCCGATACCGAAGCAATCGTTTCCGAATGCAGCCGCGTGCTTGGGATTGAGCGCCCGCGTGTCACCGCGGTAAAAGTCGGCCTCCGGCCATACCGAAAATCCGGTGTCCGCCTCGAACCGGAAAAATTGCCCGATGGCCGCAGTGTCATTCACAACTACGGCCACGGCGGCGCCGGTTTCACCTTGTCGTGGGCCTGCGCAGAAGGAGCCTACGCGCTTGCAACCGATGGAAGTTAGGCTTCGAGTCTGACTCGGCCGACACGCTTCCAGCTTGTCGCTCTTGGATACTGCGCAACAAAACTAACCGCGAATGTAAACTCCAAAAGTACTTAACCAGAAACAGCTGTCGTTTGCCGGGTCACTTTCCCGGGCAATCTGTTTCTATCAGACAAGCCGCTCCTCCGCTCTCCTGGCACTTGTTTGCATCTGCAATGAGCTGACGGAACGGCGTCTGCGTTCCCAACCGGACAAGCTTCTCCAGAAAGCCACACTCAATGGCGGTCTTTTCCAGGTACCCGGTGAGTAACGAGTTGATGATCAGACAAGGGGAGCCGGTGGCACAAACGCTGCGAATATCTCCATCCTCGTTCACATTCAGGCCGTAACTGGAGAGCGGGATAACCGCATTTCCCTTGGAATTAGTCATGTTGTAAATGCAGCGGAAGAATGTCTCCTGGTCTTGCGTCCTCGGAGGTGTCCCAATCAGACAGCGGTATTCCTGTGCGGTCAGGATCATGTCGTCCGTGATGCCGAGGAGATGAGCAAGTTGATCGGCTCGTTTTCTTCCTATTGGCTCATTGATGTGCTCGGGCTGTCTGAATTTCCGCGGTGCCAGAGCCTCCCATTTCGCTTCCTCCTGGCACGCATCAGTCCAGAAGCAGTTACGGTTTTCGCCGCGGAGTGCCTCTTGCTCGTCGAAGTAATGCTTCAACGGGGCATACGGGCAACCAGCCGGATTCTTTTCGAGGCAATCAATGACGGCTTGAGGGATGGGCGCCTTGAACGCTGGCAGGTAGGCGGCGATATCGGGGTTCGCAATGTAGAGGAACAGGAAATTGATCAGGTAAATCGCTGGCGTCAGCGATGGGGTATAAAATTGAACGGTTCCCTGACCGGGAGGAGCGTCCACCTGTTCGCCGGCCAGCGGGCTCGCGCGCAGCACAAGCGCGATCGCGAGTATTACTGGCGCACGCACGCAAAGTCGAGTTTGCACGAAAGTTTATACTCCGCTGCTCCGAACTTTGTCGAGGTTAAAGGACGATGGGATAACACGCCGAAGAAGCAAGATTGCGACAATGAATTCGTCCGTGGTTCGTCGTCATATTGTCGCAGCTTAGCGGGCGTTGCCTACAGCCTGGTTACGCGGATTGCTGCACGTCCAGGTACATCAGCCTTAGACCCTTCACAAAATCAGCTCCAATGCGCTGGTAAAAACGTTGCGCTTCGACATTGCGCTCATCCACCGTCCAAACGAGTTGCCGCGCTCCGCGCGCTGCCGCGATCTGGCTCGCCTTATGGATGAGCGCGGCCCCAATCCCCTGCCCACGAGCTTCCTTCGTGACGAATAAATCTACCACGAACAATATCCGAGAAGCCGTATCCGTGTCGTAACCGTCATGGTAGAGCAGGTAACCCACGATCTCTCCTGCAGATGCCACGACAACGCCTTGAAACGCTTGATTCGGTCCAAAACCGTCGCGCTCCAGAGCGTTCCCGTCGAGTCGGAACTCCGTCGCGTCGCCGAGTGCCCGCATATGTTGAGCAAACTCAACCGCCAGGCGCGCCATTGCGGGCACATCCGCGGGCGTGGCGTCCCGCATTTCATAATTACGTGAATCGCCCATACTCGTGTTCCCAGGCGGCCTGTGTAACGACATTAAGCTGAGCTACGCCGCTGCGCCGAAGCTTCAGAACTCATTTCACCGCATTCCTAGTTTCGGGCATGGACATGCCGCCGATGATGCGCCAATCGTTTCCATTGCGAAGCCACGCATGAG
>JBKPQI010000112.1:0-8689 GCA_046733975.1 Verrucomicrobiota bacterium | reverse complement strand
TCCGTTCAGGATGACATATGGGGCAGGACGTGATGCACGCACCTCGTCTTGAAATGGAACAAGAACAAATCGGCGAACGTCAGACTTTTGGCGTGATGGGGTATTGGACTGATGCGAGAACACTGGGCGCTCGGCGTTTCTTTCATTACTCCATTGCTCCATTACTCCAACACTCCATCTAAACATGCCCGCGTTCCTCTTCTGGCTTTTCGCATCTGTAATGCTTATTTTTGGCGCGCTCGTCGTCATCAACCGCAATCCCATTGCCAGCGCGCTGAGTCTGGTCGTTTGCTTTCTCGGCCTGGCCGCTTTGTTCATGTCACTGGACGCGTTTTTTATCGGCATCATTCAGGTCCTCGTCTATGCCGGGGCAGTAATGGTTTTGTTTCTTTTTATCATCATGCTGCTCGATTTGCGCGCGGAAGAACGACGCAGGATCAACTGGGTTGCTTCTGCCGGCGGACTTGTCGTAGCTTTTTCGCTGCTGGTGCAGATTCTTGCTGTCGTTGGCAGAACGCGGATCGCGAAACAAACCTTTCCGCGGCTGGCCTCGCAGAACACCGACGATGTTCGCAATGTGGGACTGCTTTTGTTCGGCAACTACAATCTGCCTTTTCAGGTAATCGCCGTCTTGATTCTCGTCGCCACTGTCGGCGTCATCGTTTTGAGCAAACGCCAGCTGCGATGATTACCCTGGGGGATTACCTCATTGTGAGCGGAATTTTATTTGCCATCGGCTTCAGCGGTGTACTGCTCCGTCGTAACGTGATAATTATTTTTATGGCGCTCGAGCTGATGCTCAATGCCGCCAATCTTTCGCTCGTCGCCTTCTCCCGTTTTCGCCTCGGCGACGATGGGCTGCCCAGTTACAAGGGCGAGGTGCTGGTCTTTTTCATCATAACCGTCGCTGCCGCCGAAGTGGCGGTGGGTCTCGCCATCATCGTCGCCCTCTACCGGGCCCGCCGCACCACTCACGTTGAGGATATCAATTCGTTGAAGTTCTAGATTTAGTATCATGCTTCCCTGGATTGTTCTGCTTACCCCATTGCTCAGCGCGGCTCTCATCACGCTGATTACGCGCCGCGGACGTCGCCTCAGCGCAGCTGTTTCAGTATTGGCCGTTTTCATTTGTTTCCTTTGTAGCTGTATTCTTTTTGGCCGATCCGAGGCAGACGCGACGGAAATTCCGTGGATCGACATTCCCGGAATCCTCCATGTGCCCATCGGTTTTGTTCTTGATTCGTTGAGCAAGACAATGCTGGTTCTCGTTAGCGGAGTTGGGACGCTCATCCACGTCTACTCGCTCGGTTACATGCGCGACGATGCCGGCAAGTCGCGCTACTTCGCTTCGCTCTCGCTCTTCATGTTTTCCATGCTCGGTATCGTGCTGGCCAACAATTTCGTGATGATGTTCATCTTTTGGGAACTGGTGGGGCTCTGTTCCTACTTGCTCATAGGCCATTGGTTCGAACGCGACAGTGCCGCCGATGCCGCTAAAAAGGCCTTCATCACCAACCGAATCGGCGACTTCGGCTTTATGCTTGGAATCCTGATGATTTGGGCTGCGACCGGCTCGGTCGTTTTCGAGGACATCATCCCCCAACTCTGGCGGGTCACCAGCCCCCCGACATTCCTAACGATTTGTGTGCTACTGATTTTTTGCGGGGCCGTGGGCAAGTCTGCTCAGTTTCCGCTTCACGTGTGGCTGCCCGACGCCATGGAAGGTCCGACGCCAGTTTCGGCCCTTATCCACGCTGCCACCATGGTCGCGGCCGGCGTTTACATGCTGGTACGAGTAGGTTTCCTTGTCCAAGCCGCGCCTGACGCCCTCGCTATCATCGCCTGGATCGGCACCGTCACCGCCGTCATGGCGGCGTTGATTGCGACACAACAAGACGACATCAAACGCATCCTTGCATATTCCACACTTTCTCAGCTGGGCTACATGGTGATGGCGGTAGGGCTCGCTTCCGGCGAAGCCGCCATGTTCCATTTGTTTACTCATGCCTTCTTCAAAGCCTTGCTCTTCCTCGGTGCGGGTTCCGTCCTCATTGCTCTTCATCACGAACAAAACATTTGGAAAATGGGCGGACAAGGTCGCAACCTATTCTTCACGTTTATTACCTTCGGCGTTGGAATGCTCGCCCTGATCGGATGTCCGCCGTTCGCTGGATTTTTTAGCAAGGACGCCATTCTGTCATTGGCTTACCACCGAAACCCCGCGATTTTTGGCCTCGCCTTGTTCACCGCATTCCTGACGGCGTTCTACATGATGCGATTGTTCGTTGTCGTTTTTTTCGGCAAACCGCGCTCAGCCGCCGCAAAAACCAGCCGCGAATCGCCCACCAGCATGCTCATCCCGCTCGCGGCTTTGGCATTGCTCTCCATCGTTGCTGGATTCAACTTTTTTGCCAGTCGTTTTTTGATCCTTCCTCACGAACGTGACGCCGCTCCACTTATTCCCGCGATCGCGCTTGGGGCCATGCTGCTTGGCGCGGCCGCCGCGATTGTTCTGTATCGCACCCGCGTCGAAGACCCCCTTTCTTTCAATCTGTTTCGCCGCAAATTCTACTTCGACGAACTTTATCGCGGTCTGATTGACGGCACGCAGGAATTTCTCGCCCGCGTCTCCGCGTTCATCGACCGCTGGATTGTCGATGCCGCCGTGGTGCGCGGAAGCAGTGGCGCGACCTGGAGCTTCGGTGCTCTGCTTCGTCTCATGCAGGTCGGCAATCTGCAAGCTTACGCATTCATCTTCGGTCTCGGAATCATCTGGATCATCTATTTCGTTCTTTTCCGTTAATGCTTCTTCTTCTCGTCATATTCATTCCGATAATCGCAGCCGTTTTAATTATGGTCGGTTCCCCGGCTCGTTTCACGGCGTTGATTGCGTCTCTTGTCACCTTGCTGGTGGGCGCGGTCATCTTTCTGCAGTTCAAAGCTGCCAGCGGTTTTCAAGTCCTTAAGAGTTTCCCGATCTCAACCGAACTGCGCTTAAATTTCGCGGTTGGTATCGACGGGCTAAGTCTTCTCATGATCTTGCTGGCGGCGATCGTCCTGGTTGCTGCCGTCTGGTTTACCGATGCAAGTGAACACCATGAGAACGCGTTTTACGCCTGTCTCCTTCTGATCGCCGGCGGCGCCATCGGCGCCTTCGCTTCGCTCAATCTGTTTTTCTTCTACGCTTTCCATGAGCTCGCCTTGATCCCGACGTTTCTCCTCATTGGAATTTGGGGAAGCGGCAATCGCCGTGCGGCCGCCTGGAAAGTGACCATCTACCTTGCGCTCGGTAGTATCATCCTGCTCGTCGGCCTGATCATGTTGTATCGCGCCGTGCCGGCGAGCGCGCGCAGTCTCGATATCCGTGACTTGCAAGCCGCTGTCGCGGCGGCACAAATCCCAGCTTCCAGTCAATCCGGTATTTATCTCGTCTTACTTATTGGTTTCGGAATATTGATCTCGTTAGTACCGTTTCACACCTGGGCACCGGAAGCGTACGCCTGTGCTCCCGCCCCGGCAGCGATGTTGCATGCCGGAGTTTTGAAAAAATTTGGACTTTATGGGCTGCTTCGCATCGCTTTCCCCTTACTGCCCGAGGGCGCACGACAATGGTCCGCATTACTTCTGGTCCTGCTTTTGGCCAACATCATTTACATCGGCCTGGTCACAATCGCGCAGCGGCGCCTCGATTGGATGCTTGGTTACTCCAGCGTTATGCATATGGGTTACATTTTTCTCGGCATCGCCAGCGCCAACCTCCTTGCCACCAGCGGTGCCGCGATTCTGATGTTTGCCCATGGCCTTTCCATCGCTCTTCTTTTCGGCATCACTGGCGAAATTCGCAAACGGGTTCCTTCGCTCGATTTTGACGCCATGGGCGGACTCGCGAAAGCGATGCCGCTGGCAGCTTTGGCGTTCGGGTTCGGAGTATTCGCCGCCATCGGCCTGCCGGGTTTCGCCAATTTCGCCGCTGAGATCATGGTCCTGTTCGGCGCTTTTCGAAACGGATTCGATGATCAACATTTCCATATCTTTCAGTGGGCCACGCTTCTCGCGCTTTGGGGTGTCGTGATTTCGGCTGTCTACATGCTGCGAGCTTATCGCCGCACCTTTTTTGGCAGTTCCGCGGAATCTGACCTCGTGGTAACCGACATCCGTTCCAGTTTCCGGGTGCCGATCGCGCTGCTCGTTGGCGTATCGCTTGTGATCGGGTTCTTCCCGCAGATTGCCGTGAACCGTCTCATACCGACGTTTCGCAATTATTTTAACGAAGCCTCCGATATTAAACGGACAAGTCAGACCCAGCACCATGCCGTCGGCGAAACGCTTACTCGAGATCTTCGCAACGACTTTTGTGAGGCGTCTGTCTCAGCCATTACTATTGGACGACGTTTCGCACAAACGCGCTACAATTGTAGGGAAAGCGCATCGCATGCCGGATGTGGCGTGTGCCAACCGGTTCCCGCGACCCAATGATGTCAGCGCCTTGTCTCGAAGTTGCTGTTCTGGTCCTCGGCACCCTTATCCTGCTGATTGAATCGTTCTCTTCCAAACTCGATCGTCGCTATCTCGCTTATGCCGCTTTGGTTGGATTAGCGTTCATTTTCTTCATCACATTTTCTGTCGCCTCCCAACCGTCGGCCTCGTCTGCACCGTTGTGGAGCTTTTACACTGCCGACGCGCTCGCTCTTTTTTTCAAACGCGTCGCACTCGTCACCACTGCAGCTGTGATCGTAATGATGCTGGATTTCGCCCCATCCCTGTCGGTTCGAACAAAAGGCGGGATGGAACCGTTTGGACTTGGGGAATTTGTTGCTCTGCCCCTTTTCACCTGCGCCGGACTGATGTGGATGTCTTCGGCGATCGATTTCGTTTTGATCTTTGTCTCGCTCGAGCTGGTCACGATTTCATTCTATGTGCTGGTCGGTTTTACCCGCCGAAATCCGGCGTCGTTGGAAGCAGCGGTCAAGTATTTGGTCTTGAGCGCGGTCGCGACTGGATTTCTGGTTTATGGAATCACCTGGATCTTCGGAGCGACGGGGGAAACAAATCTTCAAAAACTCGCGGTGGCATTTTCACGACGTGATTTTGAGCGTAGTGCTGCGCTTTTCGGCGGGATTCTCGTCATTGTTGCTCTTGGGTTCAAAATCGCCGCCGTCCCTTTTCATATTTGGGTGGCGGATGTTTATCAGGGGGCACCCACGCCGGTGACAGCCTTTCTTTCCGTTGGTTCCAAGGCGGCTGGATTCATCGTCCTCCTGCGTGTGCTTCAGCCATTTCTGATCCTGCCTCAAATGCAAACCCTGTTGGTCGCGGTCGCTATTCTCACCCTCACTTATGGCAATCTGGCCGCCCTGCCCCAGACGAACGTCAAGCGACTGCTTGCCTATTCCAGTATCGCGCACGCCGGTTATTTGTTGGTAGCGGTAGTCTCTTTCTCCGGGCGCGCTGTGGCCTTCTATCTCGTAGCCTACCTCTTGATGACTTTGCTGAGTTTCGCTGTCCTGATTATCGTTAGCCAGCCTGGTGGCGATCAGCTGGAAAGTTTCGCCGGGTTATCTCAGCGCTCGCCTTTCCTCGCCTTTGCCATGTTGGTGGCGATGGCGTCGCTGGCAGGTGTTCCTTTTACCGCCGGATTTCTGGGCAAGTTTCTCGTCTTCGACGCCGCCATCGGCGCGCATCATTTCGGTCTGGTCGTTGTTGCCATCATCACGGTGGGCGCCGGCTTTTACTATTACTTCAAGGTGGTTCGTGCCATCTACTGGGACGCACCTGCATCTGCCAGCGATACAATTGTCGTTAGCCCGCTCACTCGCGCGGTGTTGATCGCGCTCATTACCGGCACATTCGTGTTAGGAGTTTATCCGCAGCCAATCTTCGACGCCTTGCGCTAAGCGAAACTGTCGCGGCGGTATCTGACCGCCGATTTATAGATGTTCGACGCTCAGAGAGCGCCGCTACACCACGTGATAATGCGGAGCTCAGTCGCTCAGCTCCACATTCCAATAGGCCAGATCGACGAAATGCCGCCAGCTTTCGTGCTGCTGCGAGGTGAACGTGACCTGCACAAATGGGCGCCATTTTGGCCGTTTCGGTTTGCGAATCAGTGTCATGTGGGCTTCGTACGGAAGCCGGTTCCCCTTGCGCGTGTTACAGGCAACACACGAGCAGACCACATTCTCCCATGTCGTTAGCCCGCCGCGGTCGCGTGGCAAGACGTGATCGAGGTTCAGGTCACTGCGTTCGAAAACTTTGCCGCAATACTGGCACGTGTTTTTGTCCCGCTCGAAAACATTGTGGCGGGTGAACTTTACTTCTTTTTTTGGCAACCGATCGAATAACAAGAGCACGATGACGCGGGGGACGCGGATCTTGAATGAAATCGTCGTCACCATTTCGGCCTCCGGCGATTGCGCGGAGAAATCGCACCAGCTGTTGAAATCGTGAGTCAGGAAATTGTTTTCGCCGTCGGTGGCAACAACCTGCGCGTGCCCGGCGTAAACCAGCGCAAACGCGCGTCGGGCCGAGCAGATGTTAACCGCCTGCCAGAGACGGTTTAACACCAGGACCTGACTGTTGAGTAACATAACTGCGGGGCTGTTAAACTTACTCTATTCTACCATCAAGAGACGGGAGCAAACTTGGGCGTTCGATAGCATCCAGCGCCCATTTTGTCAACGCGAGGACCTCACAGTTTTACCTATGAGGTATCGCGCGGGCTCGAGCAGTGTGGCGTCGCTGCCTCCAACGCGTTGAATATTGCGGCAAAAACGTGACTTACCGTGAACGCTTTATGCTCTTGCTAACGTTTGTGCCGATTTATTGCTGCACCACGATGTTGCGGCGGAGGATTGTCGAACAAATCCGCGCGTCGTATAGTCTAATCGGGTGAAAAAAGGATGAGCGACGAGCAGCACGAGGGCGAAAGGGCATTTGATTTGCTCGATCGCGTCGATCTTTTAATCGCGACGCTCCCTCCCGGTGACTCCCTCAGGCGCGAGCTGCTCGACTTGCGCATGGAAATTTCGCAGCGGGAAGAAATTTTCATCGAAGCGCGGCAAACGATCGAGAAACTCGAGGAAGTCATCAAAAAAGTGACCTCGCCGGCCAATCGTATCGGCACGTTTCTCGGCAGTGTCGGCAAAGATACCGCGCACATTGTCGTCGGTGGAGCGGACTACTATTGCAATGTCGATCCGCGAATTCCGATGGCAAAGTTGAAAAAGGGAACGCGTGTGCTCGTGAACGAAGCCTTTGTCATTGTTGGTGACCTCGGTTTTGAGCTGGCAGGTCCAGTGGCGAAGGTGACGGAAGTAATCGGGACCGATCGCCTGCGCGTTGGTAACGAGCACGGGACACAATCAGTCGTGCTGCAGCGTTCTGCGCAGCTGGCGAAAACGGCAGTGAAACAGGGCGATGAAGTCCGGGTCGACTCGAATTATCGCATGGCACTCGAGATGATGTCGGCCCCCGGTTCGCACGAGCATTATCTGGATAATGTGCCGGAACTGCCGTGGTCGAAAGTCGGCGGCCAGGAATCCGCTATCGAAGCGATCAAGGATGCAATCGAGCTGCCGCTGTTGCATCCGCATTTGTTTGCCAAATTCCAACACGCCACTCCGAAAGGATTTCTGCTCTACGGGCCGCCGGGCTGCGGCAAGACGCTGATCGGCAAAGCGACCGCTTACAATTTGACGCGGCAATTGCAGGAGAAAGCCAGCGGACGAGAAAAAGAGGTGCGTGAGTATTTCATGCACGTGAAGGGCCCCGAGATTTTGAATATGTGGGTTGGGGAATCGGAGCGGATGGTCCGTGAAATTTTTGCAACGGCGCGCGAGAAACGGCGGGAAGGCTTCATGCCATTCCTGTTCATCGACGAGGCTGAGAGCATCCTCGGGACGCGCCGCGCTTCGCGTTACTCCAACATTCTGTCGACCCTCGTGCCGATGTTCTGCTCGGAGATGGACGGCATCGATTCGCTCGACGACGTGGTGATCATCCTGGCGTCGAACCGTGCCGATCTGATCGATCCCGCCATTCTGCGTCCAGGCCGCATTGATCGGAAAATCAAAGTAGATCGACCGGGCAAAGAAGGAGCTCGCGAGATTTACCGGATCTATCTGACGAATGAGTTGCCGTACGACGGTACGCTGGCCAAGGAAGCCGATCACATTGGGGATGCAATCAACCGGTTGATCGAACGGTTTGTTGACTGGCAATTCAGTAAACGCGACGAAAACAAATTTCTGGAAGTGACGCTGCGAAGCGGGCGCAAAGAAACATTGTACCGAAGCGATCTGATCAGTGGTGCGGTCATTGCGTCGGTAGTAGAACGGGCTAAAGCGATGGCAATCAAGCGTGCCATTGCAAATCAAAGCGCCGGACAGGCGGATCCGCTCGGGACGGCAGGCGGCGGCATCACCGAACAGGATTTACAAATGGCATTTCACGCTGAGTACACGGAAAACGACATTTTCCCGCCGACCGATATCACGGAGGACTGGCTGAAATTGATCGATTATGATCCTGAGTACGTCGTGAAAATCTCGCCCTTCCACGCGAAGTCGCCGCGGCGACAGAGTTTAGGCGGCGTGATCTGATCACGCGTCATCCTGAGCGAAGTCGAAGGACCCGTTGCGGCGTCCCATCGGCTCCGCCCCGGATGAGGGGTCAATGAATGGTAGCCAGC
>JBKPQI010000111.1:0-5399 GCA_046733975.1 Verrucomicrobiota bacterium | reverse complement strand
CGCGTGTCCCGCCGATCGGTTCCCCATTTGAAATGATCAGCGTTCCATCTGAATCCGCCACATTCCGCGCCGTCCGCTCGGGGTAACCCGCATTCGACAATTCAATAACCGGGTAATGCTCCGGAATTGTCCCGTCTTCCGCTAACCGGCCGGCCGGACACCAACCACCGCATTCTACGCCAAGATCAAGAGCCGCGTCGAGTGCGCCTCGATCAACACCCGTCTGTCCGCCGGAAATGATTTTCAGAAATCAGGCTTCGCCATTCCGCTGATCGACCGTCAAGCGGCTGATCCTCAGCGGCCGAATATCGTCCCACCTGCCGTCATGGATGACAACGAAGAGCCGTTCCCGGTTGGCGTAACATGGTGATGATCGACGATGGTATGGGTTGTAAACGGCACAAATGGCCGCTTTGCGATTAACCTGCGCAAATCATCAATCACAACTCGTCATTGTAATCGCTGGCGAACCCCAAGACAAGCCACCGATGGCTAGCTACATCCCTGACTGGTGCCGCATTCGGTGCAAACGCCGCAGGCGCCAGCGCGAATCACTTTGTCGCTGCCGCAATGCGAGCAGACGATGTCCATGAACATGTTACCCAGGGCTTCTTTCACCCGCTCAGCATGGGTGTAGCCGCTGGTAATGATCTTCGGAGTGCCTTCGCCGGGCGAATCGTTCGTGATGACATCGATCAGTTCTTTCTCGGCTGTGCGCGGCAATTCCGGCACTGGACGATTGATCGCTTTCTTCTCCATCTCCGCGATCTCTTTCAGTGGTAATTCGGATTGCGTCCGATTCGGCGAAGTCGCTTCCTTGTAGCCTTTGATGAACTGACAGCCAAGATAGCGGAAAACGTAGTCGGTGATGCTGGTGGCATTTCGGATATCGGGATTCTTGGTAAAGCCGCTCGGTTCGAATCGTTGATAGGCGAACTTCTTCACCAGGCTTTCCAGCGGGACGCCGTACTGCAGCGCGATCGAAGTCAGCGTGCCGACGGTATCCATTAAACCGCCAATTGTACTGCCTTCTTTCGACATAGTGATGAACAGTTCGCCCGGCTCCCCATCTTCGTACAATCCCACCGTGATGTATCCTTCGTGACCGGCGATCTCGAAGCGGTGCGTTAACGACATCCGCGTGTCGGGCATGCGGTGGCGAATCGGCTGATCGAGCCGCGTGCGCAGCATGGCGATCTCTTCCTCCAACTCGAGAATCCGTTTTTGCAAATCTTCTGGCTCAGCGGTCGCGTCCATCACGCCATCGAATCCCATGTCGCGCGTCTTTTTGGTGTTAAGCGGAGCCGAGCGCTTCGATCCGTCGCGATAAATAGCGATCGATTTCAAACCGAGTCGCCAGCCTTCCACGTACGTGTTCATGATGTCGTCAACGGTGGCGTTCTCCGGCATGTTGACCGTTTTCGAGATCGCGCCGCTAAGAAAAGGTTGTGCCGCTGCCATCATCCGCAGATGCGCCATGTAATGCAGGCTGCGTTCCCCGAGATGCGCGCGAAACGCGCATTCGAAGATCCGGAGATGCTCTGGTTTGAGTCCGCTTCTGATGTAACCGGAGTCGCTGACTCCACTCACGGAGCGCTCGGCAGCAATACCGCGGTCAGCGACCGCCGCGACAGGGACGTCCTCGATGGTGTCGAACAGGTCGACGTGTTCGATAATCTTTCCGATCTCGTCCTCGTTGTAACCGAGATGTTGCAGCGCTGGCCGAATCGTCTGGTTAACGATTTTCAGCATGCCGCCGCCCGCTAGCAATTTGTATTTCACCAGCGCGATATCCGGCTCGATCCCGGTAGTGTCGCAGTCCATCAGAAAACTAATCGTGCCCGTCGGAGCCAGCACCGTTACCTGCGCATTCCGGTAACCGTGCCGTTTCCCCAAATCCGCTGCCCGATTCCATGCCTGAGCAGCTTCTTTTTTGAGATAAGCGAACTCTTCTGCATCAGGGATTTCGTCGACGGCGGCGCGATGCAAATCGATTACTTGCAGCATCGAGGTGATATTATCTTTCGCCACCGGTTTGCTCACGCCACTGCAACGCGCGTCGCGATAACCAGGAAACGGCCCCATCGTTTTCGCCAGTAACGCGCTTTGCTCGTAAGCTTCGCCGGTCATGATGGCGCTGACAGCGCCACACAGCGCGCGCCCTTCTACGCTGTCGTAACCGTACCCGTAGCTCATTACCAGCGACCCAAGATTCGCGTAACCCAGGCCGAGCGTGCGAAAAATATGCGAGTTCTCCGCGATCTCCTTGATCGGATAACTGGCGTTATCGACAATAATTTCCTGCGCCGTGATGAAGATGCGCACGGCCGCTTTGAACCGTTCGACGTCAAAACCACCGTCCGCCGTTTTGAACTTCATCAGGTTCAACGACGCGAGATTGCAGGCAGTGTTATCGAGAAAGAGGTATTCGCTGCAGGGATTGGTGGAATTCTGACGATCTGTTCCCTTGCAGGTGTGCCATTTGTGAATGGTAGAATCGAACTGCATTCCCGGATCGCCGCAGATGTGAGTTCCTTCCGCGATTTTGCGCAGCAAGGCCCGCGCATCTTTGCGTTCGCACGGTGAACCGTCGCGCACCCGCCGCGTCCACCATTCCTCGCCATTCAAAGCCGCGTGCATGAACTCGTCGCTCACGCGCACGCTCAGGTTTTCATTTTGGTACATGACCGAGCCATAAGCATCGCCGTTGTAACTGCCATCGTATCCCTGCTCGATCAGTGCCCAGGCTTTCTTCTCTTCCCTTTGTTTGGCATCGATGAATTCCTCAATGTCCGGGTGCCAATCCTTCAGCGTATTCATCTTGGCCGCGCGTCGGGTCTTTCCACCGCTCTTCACCACATTAGCGACCTGATCGTAGACTTTCAGGAACGAGAGCGGCCCGCTCGGTTTGCCGCCGCCGCTCAATTTCTCCCGCGTGCTGCGCAAACTGGAAAGATCGCTCCCGGTGCCGCTCCCATATTTGAACAGCATGGCCTCGCTCGTCGCCAGCCGCATGATGTCTTCCATCGTGTCATCCACTGACTGGATGAAACAGGCGCTGCCTTGCGGATATTCATATTGAGTGGCGGCACGTTCCGCTTTTCCGGTCTCGCGATTGTAGAAGTAATTGCCTTCGCCCGCCCCCGTGCCGATGCCGTATTGCTGATAAAGTCCAACATTGAACCAAACCGGAGAATTGAACGCTCCATGTTGGTTGAGGCAGAGCCACGTTAGCTCGTCATAAAAAAGATCCGCGGTTTGCGCGTTGGCGAAATAGCCGTCCAGCAATCCCCAATCTGCGATCGTGCGTGTGACGCGATGGATCAGTTGGCGCACCGAAGTTTCGCGTCCGCCTTTTGCGGGATCGGTTCCATTCGCGATATCGCCGTAAAAATATTTCGAGACAGCAATTTTCGTGGCCAGCTCGCTCCAGTTCGCCGGTACTTCGATGTTGTCCTGTTTGAAAATGATTTTGCCGCTGTCGTCGGTAATTTCGGCGGTGCGACGCTCCCATTCCACTTCTTCGAACGGCGCGCATTTGGCGTCACTGAACACGCGTTTGAAGCGCAGGCCGCCACGCTGCCTGGCGCTACCGCGAGTCCTTGCCGAGCGTGTATGCGGCTTGTTTTCCTTGTTGACCTGCGATCCCGGAATCCCCGCTTTCAAATGAATCATACGCCCAAAAAAATGGTTAAGGTTGCGAATACATGCGAACAGCCGTGAACAGCCCAAAGCAACAACCTGCAAAGAACCTGTGAACAACCGCGAACAACAAGTCCTTGCGGGCGCTACCCTGTGGACCTACAACATGCGGTATGGGGTCACCCCCGCTCAAGCTTTTTATTTGTAAAATTTTCGAGCGACCCTCCTGACTCTCTTACTTTCCTGGTAAATCGCACCCCGCTGCGGACCGGCAACCGGAGCGGCGACGACGGAGTTGCAACACCTCTAGCTGCAAAATGGCCTTTGCTTTGGCCGTCGGATGTTGGACGGTTGCTTTTCTCTCTTTGGAAGGGTGGCTGAGTCCGGTTTAAGGCACTCGACTCGAAATCGAGCGTGGGGTAACCCACCGTGGGTTCGAATCCCACCCCTTCCGCCGCTTACAATCAAGCAACGACCACGGCAGGGTCATGACTAATTTCAAATGATGGGTCGCTTAAAGTAAGTTCGTGGAACGATCAGGGCTGGATTATGGCAACCTCGAGAACGAAACGAACACGACAGCTCAAAGAGCAAACGTTTCATCACAACGTTTATGTGATCCTGCTCGACGACGCCGTTGCCGAACATCCATCGATTCTGCGGCTGAACCCACGGCGTGATCCGCGCAAACCTTGCGTTTACGTTGGGATGACCGGCCTTCCAGTCGATCATCGTTTTGAAAATCACAAGCATGGCTACAAATCGGCGTGGGTTGTTCGAAAATATGGCGTCCGATTGATGCCCGAGCTTTACGAACATTTAAACCCAATGCCGTTTGAAGCGGCCGCGCAGATGGAAAAGGAATTGGCTGAGGATTTGCGGGCCGAGGGCTACACGGTGACCGGTGGAACATAATAAAATCGCCGGACACGGCTGCGCCGATAATGATTGGCGGGAACCCGCGGGAGGCTGTTGAAAATCACAATTACTGCGTGCACTGCAAGGCTCGGAATATAGGGCTGTGCCCTGTGCGCCCAGCGGACATGTTGTGTGCTGCTATTGTCTCAGCGGGTTGCAAACCCGTTGGCCTCACAGACTGCAAGTCTATGTTCCGAGCGATCGCGTGTCTCGATAGGCTGCACAAAAATGATGACCAGTAACGAGCGACGAACCGACTCTGCCAGAGTCGTTGTCACAACCGTCGCGGCCATTTCCTTCCTTGTCTGGACTTGGACCTCCTACGCGCGCTGGTCCGATTTCCAATATCGAAGCTTCGATCTCGCCTACTACGTTCAGGCGATCTGGCAATTAATTCATGGACGTTTCGATGTCTCGGTCGAAAACGTTCCGCTCCTTGGCAATCACGTCGAGCCGATCGTTTTTCTCTTTGCTCCGCTCTTGGCGATTTTCCGTCATCCCATGGTGTTTGTCGCGGTCCAGAACGCCACGCTCTCTGCCATGGGACCCGTTGGTTATAGCATGGCAAAGCGGCTGGGATTCGATGACAAACGAGCTTGTCTGCTGGGGACTGCCATTCTTCTGGCACCGGCAACCGGTTACATCGCGCTGCACGAGTTCCATCCCGAAGCTCTAACTGCACCTTTCTTGTTGTTCATGCTTCAGGCGCGGCTGACCAAATCGCTCGGCCGGTACTGGGTCTGGTTGGTGGCGGTTTTGGCCTGCAAAGAGAACATGGCGCCGCTGCTCGTCGTTTACTGCATCGTTCTTTTTATTGCAGAACGCGATCGCACATTTGC
>JBKPQI010000110.1:0-11753 GCA_046733975.1 Verrucomicrobiota bacterium | reverse complement strand
ATCGGTGGCGATCACGACCGACCAAAGCGTTCCCATAACCACAACGAAGAGCATGGCGGCTTCGGTTTGGCCGAACCACAAGAGCGCGAGCGGCACCCAGCAAACGCTCGGCAGAGTCTGCAGGCCAAGAGCCAGAGTGCCGACCGTATCGTGAAAGACTGTCCAACGTGCGGTCAACAGCCCAAGTGGAAGCCCGCCGACCAAACCGATCGCATAACCAATAAGCAAGCGGCGCATGGTAATGACGGTTGCGTTCAAAAGCGTGCCGTCGTTGATCGTGGTCTTCAAATATTCTGCCACCTGCTCCGGCGCCGGTAACAGAACGGCCGACCAGATCCTGGCGCGAAAAGCCCATTCCCAAAGGGCAATCAAGACGGCGAAGAATAAAACGGCGAGCGCGAGGCGCTTCATGTCGTTGCCGCAGCCTCCGCTTTAGCTCCGTCTTTAAGCGCATGCGTGATTTTGCTGGCGTAGGTCGCGAGCTCCACACTGTTAATGTCGCGCGGCCGCGGCAGTTCGATGATGAATTCCTCCTGGACTCGTCCGGGATGCGGCGAAAAGAGAAGCACTCGATCGCCGAGGCAAACTGCTTCCCGCACGTTGTGCGTAACGAAGACAATGGTTTTACGACGCGCTTTCCAAATCCGTTGAATGTCACCGTAAAGTTGCTCGCGAGTGAGGGCATCGAGAGCGGCGAACGGCTCGTCCATAAGAAGAACACGCGGATTAGGGGCAAGAGCACGCGCTAGCGCGACGCGCTGCTTCATGCCACCGGAAAGTTCGTGCACATTGGCACGCTCAAATCGCGTTAGTTCCACGAGCTCGAGATAATATTTTGCAACGTCAAGCCGGTCTTTCTTGGTCAGGTTCGGCTTTAGTTTTAATCCAAAAAGAACATTACCCATCACGTCGAGCCAGGGAAAGAGCGCCGATTCCTGAAACATGACCAGACGCTCCCGGCCGGGCCCAGTTACGGGCCTGCCATCCGCCAGCACAGTCCCGCTGTCCGGCTTTTCCAGTCCGGCGATAATATTCAGAAGGGTGGATTTTCCGCAGCCGCTCGCGCCAACAATGCAGACAAACTCGGCCTCCGCTACACTCAAGCTCACCTGATCGAGGGCGAGCACGGTTCCGGCGCGACTCCGAAAGCTCTTCGAAACCTTGTCGATCGAAAGTTTGCTTGGCGAGACGAGCGCCAGCTCTTCAGTGACTGAGCCGCTTTTGTGGCCGAACCTCACGGAGTGGAAATTAGCTTCGAAGTATCGGTGTTGCCCTTGAAGAAACCGGCGTCTTTACCATCCTGCACCGCCTTGGTAATCAGTTCTGGCGGCGCCGCGGTGGTGAACTTAATTCGTTTCCAAGCCTGCGCCACGGCATCCGGGGCGAACGTTGTTCGTGTTTCTGCCGCTAGCTCATCAACTAACAATTTCTGGGCTTCATCCGAGTTTTTTTGCATCCAATCAGTTAGCTCCGCATTGGCGGCCACCACTTTTTTCGCCAGCTCGCGTTGACCGTTTAAAAACTTGGTGGAGGAAACGAGCCACGTGGTAATAACGTCTTTATCTTCCAGAAAAACTCGAGCCTTCGCTTCACGTTCCAAACGCGTTACCCATGGTTCCACCGTCCAGACCGCATCCACTCCTCCGTTCTGTAACAACGCCAGCTGATCGGGATTACTTGTTGGAAGAACCGTGACATCACCGCCCGTCTGCGTAACTTTGAATCCCTGCGCTTTTAGCCAGGCGCGGCACGAGATATCCTGAGTATTGCCGAGCTGGGGGGTGGCGATTTTTTTGCCGCGAAAATCGGCGGCGATTTGAATCGGCGAATCTGTCTTCACCACCAGCGCAGCGCCAGCGTTGGCGGCGCCCGCAAGAACACGAATCTCGTCGCCATTGGATTTGAAGTGAGCGTTCAAGGCGGGACCCTGGCCGACATAGGTCAGATCAAGGGAACCTGCGAAAATCGCTTCCATTGCCGATGGTCCCGCATTGTAAGTGAACCACTGAATCTCCACGTTCGGCCCGAGTCGTTGTTCGAACCAGCCTTTGCCCCGTCGAGTAAGCGCGTGGGCAACGACACCCTGCGCGTGCGTGATGTTCGGGAAATGGCCGAAGCGGATGACAACCTTGTCCTCAGCCGAGGCGAGTTGCGTAAAAAGGCAGATCGCGCTCGTTAATAGTAAAGCTAATTTCGTTTTCATAGTTTGCTTTTCGAATAGCTAAAAGACATTTGAGCTGTTCTGTTAATAGTTGCCTGAAGTTCGATCTGCGGCGGGGTCGCTAGAACATCAACTGGAGGCGCAAAAGAAACTCATCGAATTGGTCGTCCCCCAGCTGCGGATGCGCTTCCCGGTAATCCGACCAGGTATGAACGTAATTCGCCATCAGTTTGATATCGTCACCGTGGATGTAGTAGTTGAGACCGCCGGTAATCGAGTGAATGCCGTCATTACCTTTCTGTCCCGGATTTAATTGTTCCCATCTCACGACGGCCTGAAGCTTCTTCGGGATCAGATAGTAAGCTCCCGTTACATAGAAGCCCGTCGTGGTGAAGTCTGCGAACCCCGGAGCGACTCCGTTTACGGTACGGCCGTTGACATATTCCTCGAGATATTCGCCGATCAGGTCGAATGGCCCGATTTTAAGCGCCGCGTCCAAACCCCACGCCGTCCGTTCATCTGCGCCTGGCAGCACGAAGGGTGAGAGCGAGCCGTCACTGTTTACCAGGAGGTTTAATGTCTGCGAGATATTTGTTCCCTTGTCATCGCGGCTGTTAAGCACATCCGCGCCCAGTCTGAGACTCGAGTCCTGACCGAACACTTTGCCTTTGAATGGCATCAACTCCAGCCGGCCGACATACATGAAATTGTTATTGTCATTAATGCTGACGTTGCGTCCGTTTCCGTTAAAAATGCCGGCATAATAGGTCAGCAGGTCCTTCTGCTCAGGCCAAATGTGGGTAAACGGTTTTCCCCAAATTTGAGCCCCAACCTGCCGGTCCGGCGTGATCGCGCCGGTTGGAAGGCTGCGCTCGGCCAGCAATAGAGTCGTATCCGGTGTGATCTGCTCCAGGCCGTATGGCGCCTTCCACTGGCCAACCTTGATCTGCGCTTCCGGAAATTGATGCCAGTTAACAAAAATGTCAGTCGCCTCGAAGGCCGTGCGATTGGAATTAAGGCCATCGCTCTGCTCGAAATCGCCTTCGACTTTGAAGTCGAAGTTTTCCGCGAAGTCACCAGTCAGGTTGATGCGAGCGCGGCGAAGGCGGAAGCGGTCTTTCAACGCCGTCTGACCAAAGCGCCCTTCGAAAGCGGAGACATCTCCATCTTCAAGATTCATCTGAATGAACCCGCCGAGAACAAGTTTGAATTCGGTTCCACGCGGAGTAACGACGACCGAGGGTTTCTCCTCTACTGCTACGCTCTTTTCGACATAGGTTTTGCCGTCGTAACTCACCACCGTCTTTCGTTTGCCGCCGCTTTCAGCGGAGACGCTCGCCCCTTGCTCCTTTTTCAAGGTGGTAACTTGGCGTTGCAATTCGGCATTTTGCTTTTGCAGCTGCTCGACTGCCTGCTCCAGTTTTTTGATTCGATCCTCTTCGGATGTCTGCGCGCTCGCCGGTTGAATCACCAACAGCGTCAAGAATGAGGCAGCGATACTGAACGGTCTCAACAAATGGGTTTTGCTGAACATGTATGTTCTCCTTGTTAGTTCTTTCGCTTGCAGCGAAGCTCCGGAAGTCCGGTCGGCAATTTCATTTGGGTGCGATTTCTCCAGTAGTCTGGTCGGTAGATTTATTTAGCTGTCGCGATCGTCTTTCGTTTGGCAAACGCGTTTTCTCCGTTCGCTCGATCTGAGTTACCCTGGACTCGTGGACCACGATTTGGACCACGCCGAACCGCAGCGACTGCACGTTCTGCCTGACGATATCGAGCCAGTCAGCGGAAGATTGTTTCTTCTCAGGCGGCATGGCTCGGCCTCGGCTTTAATTGCTTTGGAGAAGCGTGCGAATCGACCGGCAGAGAGCTCAGAACGGCGGTAAGATTGAATGCGCGCGAGATAAATGGTGGCGATACTTTGTCGCGCCGCATTTTCCGCAAAGTGATTTCAACGATGTCGGCCAGGGTGTAGCGATCGAGAATTTTGATAATGGCGGTGCGGACATCGAGCATGAGCATGCGCAAGCCGCAGTGCGCTTCATCTGGACAGGTGCAGCGCTCGTAGGCGGTTTCGCTCACGCAGGGGATGGGAGCGAGCGGCCCATCAATCAAGCGGATGACGGAGCCGAATTTAATTTTGTTCATCGGCCGGGCTAGAGAATAACCCCCGAGTTTGCCGCGTTTACTCATGACAAATCCACTCGCTTTCAATTGGGTAAAGATTTGCTCGAGGAACTTGATCGGCAGTTTTTCTTTGGCCGCGAGCTCGCTGATCTGGATGATAGGCCGGCCCAGCTCGGTCGCGATACCGAGGTCAATAAGGGCGCGCAATGCATATTCGCCACGTTTGGAGAGCTTCATTCCAACCGATACCGGTCGGGGCGAAAGCAGCAAGTATGATGCGCGACTGCCATGTTTCGACGAAAAGTCAGGCTCTTACCGGACGACGTGCATCGGGGAAGAGCCAGCTCATCAAAATTTTTCGTCCAACGCGGCGAAGCGCCCGCGCCGATGTGCGCTGCGAACGGAAAAGATGAAATCCGGCCTCATGTTCATAGCCGACCGGCGCCCGATGGGCCGCCTGACTAAGAGCGGCCAGCAGAACGAAGACGCTGAGGACGATTTTCGCTGGCAGACTGGGCAGCACTCCGGCTGCAACGACACTGCTAATGATTAATGAGAGCAACGTTTTCATCATTTCCCTTTCTTCTCCATGCCAACCAAATCATGTATACTGCAACAGTATGGATTAAATCTCTAGCGGTCAAGTAGGAATTATTTGCGAAACCGGGCTTGAGCCTTGCGCATTCGATTTGAGTCAGTTGGCCCCTACCTGGTCGTGAGGAAGCGAAAGCCGCCGTCGCCCTCGCCTCCAACGGGAGCAGAGGAGGCCGCGTGACTCAGGGCGGCCAGCAAAACCAGGGCGCTTAAGATGATTTTCGCCGGCAGGCCGGGTAAGAGGCCGGCGGTAAGAATGCTGCTGAGTGCGAGTAACAGAGATGTTTTCATATTCTTTTGGTGCTCCGGATGGGTTACTGCTCTAACAAGAATTTCACCGCTCTCTCCGATGTCTGGTTGCCAGGCGGGTTCCTTCGATCACTGCCGCCAGTAATACGAAGCCGATAAGAATAATTTTTGCCGGTAAGCTCGGAAGCACTCCGGCAGTAATGACGGTGCTCACTGCCAACACCAGAAACGCTTTCATGGTTTGTCCTCCTCGTGGAATTCTGTTTCTTCTCTCATCTATACCGAGACAGTAGGGATTGAATGTCTACGGGTCAAGTAGGAATTTAAACTTTTCCTTAAAAATTTTCCTGGGAATTTCAGGGAGCCGAGCTCGTCGCGCTTAGGCGCCCGAGCCAGTCGGCCGCTGCGGGAGCTTTGGAGTGGGCCGGCAGAGCGACAGCGGCGGCGGCGCTTTCTCAACCGCGATTTCAACTGGCCCTCGATGTGTTTTCTAAAGCCGGTCGCGCCCCTCCCGCACGCGGCGGGCAGGCTTTGCCCCCGGAGTCCGGATGGGCACGGGGCGGCAAAGGTCAGCGCGTTGTCCTCGGCTACAGACTAATCGGTCTGCTCCTACGACCAGCTTGCGTATCCAAAGCGCGGATTGAGCCCGGTACAGACCTGCGCCGCGTACTCCTGATCTTCAACCGAAAGATACTCCCGAAAACCGCCCACTTTCCCCTGACGGACTTTGAAGGTTTCCAGATCGTCCGGATTGCGAGGTTGCAAGATTTTGGAGCGGAACTCGCCTGCCGCTTCTAACTTTTGCATGTTTCGAAAATCGGAAAAATCCAGCGCCGGACCGAAGACCGTGTCATCGATTTCCTTCTCCCCGATGGCACGAAGCAATTGATGAAAGCCTCGCGGGGGATCCGCGCGCAGCTCTTCATAACGCGCAATGGAAAAATCCGATCGGTCACCAAATTCCTCCAGCCAGCCGTTCATTACTTCGACCATGGCAGCGATTCCAAATTGTGGATGGCGCAACAGCTCATGGATGGGCAGGGCTTTGATTTCAGGCGGTGTCGCTGGATTGCGTCGCGTTACCTGCACAAAGTACGAGACAAAGGCGTCGCGCGGATCACGGACTAAAAGGACGATGCGCGCGTGGCGAAGCGATCGATCTGGAATCAAATATTTCCCCCTCACTCGGTCCCAGGCGTTGCCTTTGGTCCGATGTTCGAAGCGATCGTGCGAAAAAATAATGCGCGGAACTCCGGCCTCGCCCCGGTCGACAACATCGATCGAGAATTGTTTTCCGTTTTTGTAAGCGAAATAGGCGTTCAGAAACGTGCGCGTCCAGGTCCGTCCGCTTTTCGGAATGGAAATAACAACGGCATCGGCGCCGGAAAGCTCGCGGGCGCGGCTGCTGAAATTCCATCGCATGGTGGAGCAACGTATTTGTATACCGGCGATGGTCGAGTGACGTCGGTGCCCAAATCGATCACTTTATACGTCCCGATCCGACCGCGCGCTTCCGCGTGGCGAGGTTTCCCATGAAATCGCGTGACTTGGCCGCTTTCTTGCTCGCGGCAAAAGCTGTGCGATGAAATATCGTTCACTCTTTGCCCCAGTTATGGCAGGCAGATTCGAATTCATTTCATCCGGCGAAAAGCTTAGCCGAATCTCCAGCCTCTCAATTCACTATGAAGAAACGCACTTCTGTTTCCAGACGGCCGCGCCCAACCAAGGCAGCAATTAATTCCGAATGTGATAACAGTCGGTTGCTCAGGGCCTTGATGGCATTTAACCGGGGCGACTTTTCGGCGCGGCTGCCGGACGATTTGACCGGGCTTGCTGGTAAGATTGCCGATACCTTTAACGAGGTCATCGCCAGGAATCAGCAAATGACGATGGAACTCGATCGTATCGGAAGAGTCGTCGGTAAGGAGGGGCGCATTACTCAACGCGCTTCGCTGGGGCATGTGTCGAAATCATGGGCAGACGCGATCCGATCGGTCAACGAGCTCATTGGCGATCTGGTTCATCCGACCAGCGAGATGGCGCGTGTGATTGGCGCAGTCGCCAAAGGTGATCTCTCGAAAACGATGGCGACAGATATTGAGGGGCGCGAGCTGGAGGGCGAATTTTTACGCACAGCCAAGATCGTGAATACGATGGTCGATCAACTCGGCGCCTTTGCCTCGGAAGTGACGCGCGTCGCGCGCGAAGTCGGGACGGAAGGAAAACTCGGTGGTCAGGCCAAGGTGAAGGGCGTGGCCGGGACGTGGAAGGACCTCACTGAAAATGTGAACCTGATGGCGGGGAATTTGACGGCACAGGTTCGTAATATCGCGACGGTGACGACCGCAGTCGCTAACGGGAATCTGACAAAGAAAATCACCGTGGACGTTAAAGGCGAGTTCCTCGAACTCAAAGACACTGTTAATGTCATGGTGGACCAGCTGCGCTCGTTTGCTTCGGAAGTAACGCGCGTAGCACGCGAGGTTGGTTCAGAGGGAATTCTTGGTGGTCAGGCGCGAGTCGAGGGTGTGTCGGGGACGTGGAAAGATCTGACTGATTCAGTGAATCTCATGGCGCGGAATCTCACCGGACAGGTCCGTAACATCGCGGAGGTCACGACCGCGGTGGCGAACGGCGATCTATCTAAAAAGATCACCGTCGATGTGCGCGGCGAGATTTTGGAATTAAAGGATACGATCAACACGATGGTGGACCAGCTGCGCTCGTTTGCTTCGGAAGTGACGCGCGTGGCGCGTGAAGTGGGCTCGGAAGGGATTCTCGGTGGTCAGGCCGAGGTCAAAGGCGTTGCCGGAACCTGGAAGGATTTGACCGATAATGTGAACATGATGGCCGGCAACCTTACCGCACAGGTGCGGAACATCGCAGAAGTTACGACCGCAATCGCCAACGGCGACCTGTCTCGCAAAATCACGGTCGACGTGAAAGGCGAGATCTTCGAGATGAAGAACACCATCAACACACTGGTTGATCGCTTGAGTTCGTTCGCTTCGGAGGTGACGCGGGTCGCGCGGGAGGTTGGCTCGGAGGGAGCGCTCGGCGGTCAGGCTGAAGTCGCGGGCGTCTCCGGGACGTGGAAGGACCTGACCGACTCGGTCAATTTCATGGCAGGTAATCTGACCGCCCAGGTGCGCAACATTGCGCTCGTCACGACGGCGGTGGCCAACGGCGATTTGTCGAAAAAGATCACCGTTAATGTGAAGGGAGAAATTCTGGAGCTGAAGAACACGATCAACACCATGGTGGACCAGCTCAGCTCGTTTGCTGCCGAGGTGACACGCGTCGCGCGCGAGGTCGGCACCGAAGGAATTCTGGGCGGACAAGCGGACGTTCATGGCGTGGCCGGCACCTGGAAGGATTTGACCGACAGCGTGAATTTTATGGCCGGTAACCTGACCGGCCAGGTGCGCAACATTGCGGAAGTAACCACGGCGGTGGCGCGCGGTGATCTCTCCAAGAAAATCACGGTCGACGTAAAGGGAGAAATTCTGGAGCTGAAGGACACGATCAACACCATGGTGGATCAACTCAGTTCCTTCGCGGCAGAGGTCACGCGTGTGGCGCGCGAAGTGGGAACGGAAGGCCGGCTTGGCGGTCAGGCCGATGTGCCGGGAGTCGCCGGCACCTGGAAGGACTTGACTGATTCGGTGAACTCGATGGCCGGCAACCTCACGGGTCAAGTGCGTAACATTGCCGAAGTCACAACTGCCGTTGCGAACGGCGATCTATCGAAAAAAATCACCGTCGATGTGCGCGGAGAAATTTTGCGACTGAAGGACACGATCAACACCATGGTGGACCAACTTCGGTCGTTCGCTTCGGAAGTGACGCGTGTGGCTCGCGAAGTGGGTAGCGAAGGAAAACTCGGCGGCCAGGCAGACGTGCGCGGGGTTGCCGGCACGTGGAAAGATCTAACTGATTCGGTAAACACCATGGCCGGTAATCTCACCGGCCAGGTGCGCAATATTGCCGAGGTAACGACGGCGGTCGCGCGCGGCGATCTGTCCAAGAAAATTACGGTCGATGTGAAAGGGGAAATCCTCGAGCTGAAGAACACCATCAATACCATGGTCGACCAACTCAGCTCCTTTGCCGCAGAAGTAACGCGCGTTGCTCGCGAAGTGGGTTCGGAAGGACAGCTCGGCGGACAGGCACAGGTGAAGGGGGTCGCGGGCACGTGGAAAGACCTAACCGATTCAGTGAATTCGATGGCTCGTAACCTGACCGGCCAGGTACGTAACATCGCCGAAGTCACCACGGCGGTTGCGAACGGCGATCTTTCCAAAAAAATCACGGTCGATGTTCGTGGCGAAATTTTGCAGTTAAAAGACACGATCAACACGATGGTGGACCAACTCCGCTCCTTCGCCTCGGAAGTCACGCGGGTGGCGCGCGAAGTAGGCTCGGAAGGAGCACTGGGTGGTCAGGCCCGCGTCGAAGGTGTGTCCGGAACCTGGAAGGATTTGACCGACTCGGTGAACTTCATGGCATCAAACCTGACGACGCAGGTGCGCAACATCGCTGCCGTTACCACGGCGGTCGCGAGCGGAGATTTGTCGAAAAAGATCACCGTCGATGTCAAAGGCGAGATCCTCGAATTGAAAAACACCGTCAATACGATGGTGGACCAACTCAATTCCTTCGCCTCGGAGGTGACGCGCGTGGCGCGCGAAGTGGGCACGGAAGGAAAACTTGGCGGACAAGCAGTCGTGAAAGGCGTTGGAGGGACGTGGAGCGATTTGACCGACAGCGTCAATTTCATGGCCGGCAATCTCACGAATCAAGTGCGCGGCATCGCAAAAGTCGTCACCGCTGTAGCCAATGGCGATTTGAAGCAAAAACTATTCGTCGAAGCCAAAGGCGAAATCGCCGAGCTCGCGGGTACGATCAATAGCATGACCGATACGCTCGCGACATTTGCGGAGCAGGTAACGACGGTCGCGCGTGAGGTGGGTGTGGAAGGAAAACTCGGCAGCCAGGCCAGCGTGCCCGGCGCCGCCGGCACATGGCGTGACCTGACCGATAATGTTAATCGTCTGGCCGCAAATCTGACGACGCAGTTGCGCGCGATTGCCGACGTCGCAACCGCCGTGACCAAGGGAGACCTGACGCGGTCAATCCAAGTCGAGGCTCGGGGCGAGGTCGCATTCGTCAAGGACAACATCAACGAGATGATTCGAAACTTGAAGGATACGACCTTGCGAAATGAAGAACAAGACTGGCTGAAAACTAACCTAACGCGATTTACGAGAATGCTGCAAGGCCAGCGTGACCTTCTGACGGTGGGCAAGCTGATCCTGTCCGAACTGGCGCCGCTCGTTTCCGCCCAACAAGGAGTTCTCTATATCATGAATAGCTCCGAGGCCGAACCCGAACTTCGGCTTTTGGCGAGCTACGCTGGTCGGAATGGCGAAGAAGGCGCGACCCGATTCAAGCTTGGAGAAAGCATGGTCGGGCAGGCGGCCCTGGAAAAACGTCGCATTCTCCTCACTAATGTACCGACTAGCTACGCTAGAATCAGTTCGGGCTTGGGCGAAGCCCGGCCAACAAACATTGTTGTCCTCCCGATATTGTTTGAAGGGGAAGTTAAAGCAGTGATGGAGCTCTCGTCGTTCGATCGCTTCAACTCCACCCACCATGCATTTCTCGATCAACTAACCGAGAGCATCGGCATCGTGCTCAATACCATTGAGGCTAATACACGGACGGAAAATCTTCTTAAGCAATCACAATCTCTCGCCACGGAATTGCAAAAGCGCCAGCAGGAGTTGCAGAAAACTAACCAGGAGTTGCAGGAAAAGGCGCGCTCCAATCTGGCAAAAGATCAGTTTCTGGCCATGCTTAGCCACGAGCTGCGAACACCGCTTACCCCGGTTATTGCCTCTGCCGCTGAGCTCGAAGGGGAAGAGGCTTTGCCGGAAAATGTTCAGGAGTCACTCCACATGATTCGCCGCAACGTGGAGCTGGAGGCGCGGCTTATCGACGATCTTCTCGATCTAACCCGTATTAGCAAAGGCAAGGTCCAGCTTAACTTCGAGATTGTCGATGCGCATACCTTGCTGCAAAACGCACTTGAAATTTATCATAGCGAAATCGAGCGAAAACATCTGGTTCTTCGGCTCGATCTGACCGCGCAGAAGGTTTATCTCCGCGCCGATCCTGCTCGTTTGCAACAGATCTTTTGGAACCTGATTAACAACGCCGTCAAATTTACCCCAAAAGATGGAGAAATTCATATTTCCACCAGCAACGATTCCGAGGAAAGGTTGCATGTCGACATCGCGGATACCGGCTTGGGAATTGAGTCGGAAATCCTGCCGAAAATTTTTGATGCCTTCGAACAAGGTACACGCACGCGCTGGGGCGGGCTTGGCCTGGGGCTGGCCATTAGTAAAACGCTTGTTGAAGCGCATAAGGGAACTATCGCTGCGCATAGCGATGGCCGTAACAAAGGCACGAGATTCAGTCTCGTTTTTCCGACGTGCCCAAAGCCCGATGGCAACGCCGTGCCCATGATTCGGCGCCAGGCTTCGCGGCGCCAAAATATGCGTATTCTTCTGGTCGAAGATCACGAAGATACCAATAAATCAATGACCAGCCTGCTGCG
>JBKPQI010000109.1:0-8389 GCA_046733975.1 Verrucomicrobiota bacterium | reverse complement strand
CACTTGGACTGCTATACTTCGTCAGTGGCATTATCTTTTTGCCGGATTAGTCATCGCCGCCGTCACCCGCAACGAATGGTTTCATCAATTCTATGCCGTCTTTTTCCTGATTCAGACCGCGGTCATTAGCCGCGCCGTCTTTCGGACGTTAATCTAGTAAGTGGTGAAATACCGCCACCTTAACAACATAGACTTGCAATCTGTGCGCCCAGCCGGTTTGGAACCCTCTGAAATGTCCGCCAGGTGCAGCAAACGTCGTGTTCATCAGCGATGACCGCGCTTCCTAGGATTCGCACTCACTGCCTTGTCGTCGGCGGCGGCCCGGCGGGAATGATGACCGGCTTTCTCCTTGCGCGCGCCGGAGTCGAGGTCGCGGTTCTGGAAAAGCATGCAGACTTCAATCGCGATTTCCGCGGCGATACCATTCATCCTTCCACTCTCGAGCTTTTGCATGAATTGGGATTACTGCAGGAATTTCTTCAGCTCCCGCATCAGGAACTCCGCGAGATCCGAGGGATCTTTAATGGTCACGCTGTTCCCATCGCCGATTTCTCGCGCCTGCCCACCCACTGCAAAGTAATCGCTTTCATGCCGCAATGGGATTTTCTCGATTTCCTTTCCCGTCACGCCCGAAACTTTCCGACGTTCGCGTTACACATGGAACACGAAGTCATCGATCTGCTTTTCGAGAATGATCGTGTCGCAGGCGTGCGAGCAAAAACGCCGGATGGCGAACGTGATTTCCTCGCCGATCTGGTTATTGGAGCGGACGGTCGTCACGCGATTACCCACAGCAAAGCCGGGTTTGAACTACGTGACTTCGGTGTGCCAATCGACGTGCTTTGGATGCGCATCTCCAAACGCGAAAATGATCCGCCTCAATCGCTCGGTTTTTTTCGACACGGGAAACTGCTCGTCCTACTCGATCGTGGCGATTATTTCCAGGTCGGCTTTGTCATTCCTAAAGGCGGGTTCGACGAGATCAAGCAACGCGGTCTGCTTAGCCTGCAGCGGGACATCGTCGCACTCGGACCTTTTTTGGACGATCGAATCGGCGAACTCGACGACTGGAACAAAATCAAGCTGCTCACGGTACAGATTAATCGCCTGGCAAAATGGTTCCGCCGAGGATTGCTCTGCATTGGCGACAGCGCGCACGCCATGTCCCCGGCAGGCGGCGTGGGTATCAACCTTGCGTTACAGGACGCGGTTGCGACCGCCAACCTGTTGGCCGCAAAATTAAGAACGGGGTCGGTGACTCTCGCTGACCTGGAGCTGGTACAGAAGCGGCGAGAATGGCCCACGCGCGTTATTCAGGCGATGCAGACTTTCATTCATCGCCACGTGGTGACCGGACGCGAATCGAGCAGTGGAGATTCGCTGCCGCTCTTGCTCAGACTCTTTCAATGGTTTCCGGCATTGCGATCGGTTCCTGCCCGGTTCATTGGCCTCGGCCCGCGGCCAGAGCACATCGATTCGCCCCTGGGGGAGTAGGGCCGTTAGCGTACGCATCAAGGAGCGGCTGTCTCTAACGCCAGTCCGGCTCGGACCGGCGACTTTTCAATGCGACTGAAAGTCGCCTCACTCGTCTTGTTTTGAACGATTACAAATCGCTTTTAGTTAGTCGGCAGTTAGAAACAGCCGCTCCTTGTTTCTCGCCGCCATGCACATCTACATTTGGATCCGCCGATGATCATTTCACACAAGCACAAGTTTATCTTCATTAAGACCGTCAAGACGGCCGGCACCAGTATTGAGGTTTTTCTCTCGCAACACTGCGGCGCCGATGATGTCCTGACGCCGATCTTTCCGGAAGTTGAAGGACATCAGGCGCGGAACTACGAGGGAGCCGTTCATCCAGTATCTGAAATTCTGCGTCTTCCATTCGGACCAGTTTCAGCATGGAAACAAATTCTCTCACAACGGCAACGTTTCTATCGACACATGCCGGCCTGGCTTGTGCGTGTGCGCCTTCCCGCCGAGATCTGGGACAGCTACTTCAAATTCTGCGTCGATCGCAACCCATGGGATAAGGTCCTCTCCCATTATCATATGACCGCTCACCGCCAGGGCGCCCAGTTATCTCTCGATCAATACCTGGCCCGCGGAAAATTGCCGATCAATTACCCGCGTTACACTGATTCATTTGGTTCGCGAATTATTGTTGATCGCGTGATTCACTACGAAAATCTCATGGACGAACTGGCCGAAGTATTCGCGCGGCTCAACATCCCCTTCGAGGGAACTCTGGGCGTAGCGGCAAAAGCCGAATATCGGGCCGATCGGACACCGTATCAGGATGTGTTCAATTCCGAACAACGCGAATTCGTCCGACGAACTTTCGCGCGGGAAATTGAACTTCACCGATACCGCTTTGACGAAGCCGTCCCCCCTCGATCGTAGATAAGTGTTGTAGCGGCGCCTTGGCACAAGCGCATCTACAACTGTGGACCTGCCCTAATTCAACGACGGATCATCCGGCGCTGCCGCCAGTAACTTAAACCACGGCCCGAGCCCGCGCATGATGTCGAACCAAAGCCTCGGTAAGCGATCCAGCTTCATGGTAGCGCGATCCGGCTTGCGAATCACCCAGGCGTTTTGCTTCATCTCGGCTTCCAGTTGGCCGGCGCCCCATCCGGCATAACCGATGAATGCCCGGACCGAATCGGGGTTCTTCCCGATTTGCTTGTTGGCCTCATCCATATCGACGTTGTGATTTAATTTCAGGCCTTCTCCGGTCTTCCATTCCAGCGACGCGAAGATCAAACGATCGCGTCCGACCGGCCCGCCAAAAAACACCGGCACCTTGTCTAAAGCGTTCAGCGGTGCTTCTGCCACAACCTCGCTCACCCGTTTCTCGAGCGGCCGGTTTAAAATCACGCCGAGCGCACCATCGTTTGAGGTATGCGCAGATAGGAACAACACCGCGCGTCGAAAATTCGGATCGAGCATGTTGGGGTGTGCTACGAGCAACGAGCCAGCGTAGCTCTCTCCTTTGTTCCGGGGTGATTCGCGCATGTGTTTATTTTTTATCTAAAAGCAGCTATTCCCTGTCCGCAAGGATGACGACACCGTCATCCCGAGCGGAGTCGGGGGATCCCGATGCGCAGTAAAGGTAACATCACGGGATCCTTCGACTGCACTTGCGATGAGGAGAAGGTCACCGCTTCCGCAACTGCCGATCACGAAGTTCATAAGTGACATCAGCCATAATTTCATCGCGCCACGGCATGGCAGTGGCCGTGACCAGCTTTTGCGAATCAACCGGGAAAGTACCAAGCAAAGCGTTTCGGCGTTGCGGATCCAGCTCGCCAAAAACATCGTCGATTAAAAGTAATGGCGCTTTTTGGTCGCCCAATTTTTTCAGCGCTTCGGCCTGCGCAACCTTCATCGCCAGAGCGATGCTGCGCTGCTGCCCTTCCGACGCGAATTGCGCCGCCGGAAAATCGTCAATGCGCAACTCCAGATCGTCGCGATGCGGACCGACGACCGTTTGCCGCAAGCGGACAGAGTCGTTGTGCGAGGTTTTGAGATCCTCTTCGAAATCGTCTGCGGCGCCGGCGACGAAACAGAGCGCGAATTTTTCACGGGCTGCGCTAATTCGCTGATACGCTTCACCGGCGATGGGAGCGAGCACATCCGTCAGTTCAGCGCGCAGCCGCAAAAGGACCTGCCCATGTTGAATTAGCGGCGCGTCATACGCCGCCACTTCGCGCGGTCGCGCGGTCGGAGATTTCAAAAGCGCGTTACGGGCCCGCAATGCGCGCTCATAAGCACGCAAAGCCGGCCGATAAGAGCTATCGGTTTGCAGGCCGAGAAAATCCAAATAACGACGTCGGGCCTCCGAACCACCACGGACGAGTTCGATGTCCGCGTTCGCCATCGAAACGACTCGCCCAAGCCGCAAGTATTCTCCGAGCGTTCGTTGCTCAATGTCATCGAATCTCACCTCACGGCGAAGCGCGCGGTAACGAAATTCCAGTTCGTGCTCGTCGAATCTGCCGCGCACGCCAAACGATTTCTTTCCAATTTGGATGACCGGCGCGAGCGAGGCGGAACGTTGCGATTGCAACCGCAGCAGCACACAAGCGGCTTCCAAAACGCTTGTTTTTCCCTCCCCATTTGCGCCGAGGAATAGATTAAGGCCTGAGCCCAGATCGAGTGCGACCGCTTCGAAACAGCGAAAGTTCTGCAAACGGAGAGTCGTTAGCATTTTGGAATCTGAATTTTTGAGAGTGTAACCGCGATAGCGAATCGGAACATAGGCTTGTAGCCTGTGTGCCGAGCGGACATTCTGTCCGCTTTTCCGAAGGCAGCGGAGTTACCTCCGCTGGACGCACAGACTGAAAGTCTGTGTTCCGATATGGCGTAATCAGAAGCTACACCCCTACAGCGTAATCAGCTCGATCCGGCTGTGCATCTCGGCAGGCACACGGTCGCGGTGATAGAAGCTTCCACTAATCGGAGTGATGTCCGCCGGCCGCAAGCCGACCGCAGCGGCAATGAAATTATCATTGCAAAGAATGCCATTTGTTGGGTCCAGCCCAATCCAACCCGCGCCCGGCAGAAACACTTCCGTCCACGCATGTAAGGACCCTTCAGCGCGACGAATTTCTTCGTCCGCCTCGCGCAGATATCCGGAAACAACTCGCGCGGCCAGCCCGATATCCCGCAGGATCTCCGCCAGCAACACCGAAGTGTCCCGACAGGCCCCACACCGCAGTCGCAACGTTTCTGCCGGCGGCTGCGCGGCCCCTTCTTCGCGCCGCTGGTAGGAAATTGTCTGGTGCAAGAGTCTCGTCAGTTCGACCAGAGTCGCCACCGTCTGACGCGGCGACTCCTCCGTGGGTCGGCTCCAGCCCGGCAGCGCAAGAGAGCCATCGGTTTGCCGTTGACAATAGGCGCAGATAATCGACGCGATATCTTCTGCATAAGTAAAGGGCATTTCGACGGCACGACGCGCGAGAACGAAATCGAATGGATTTTTTTTTATTGTCTCGACATCGATGGCGAGACGCAGCTCCAGTGTTTCCGCCGCCTTTTCAAAAAAGCAGGAGGCGACCACGTTGTCGAAAACATCGCGTCCGAACCGCACTGTCGTTTCCGGCCGGGTTTGGAAATCCAGGCGCGCGATTTGGACAAAGCGATCGTTCCGCGGGAAAAGCCGCACATCGTGCGGGGAAAACCGAACCGCCTGGTCGTAACGGTAAATCGTTTCGTAGCGGATTCCTACTTTCACTCGTTGGTGATTGTCAGCCGTTCTGGGAGCGGGGCAAAATGAAAAGATGCGATCGAGCCGTCGTAGAGTGTCGTCGCGACCGGCCGACCGACCTGGGCTTTCACTTGGATAGCGAGCAGGAATCCGCCTGTTTTTCCCTCGAAGATTTCGCGCATGGACAAAAACAATGCGTTTAGGCTAAAATTTTCTTGCCGCCCACGCCAAGTTCATCTACTGGACTCCCAGTTTTCAAAGATTGTTCTGGGGGGAACAGCCGCCCTTCGCGCCCTTTCGGGCGTGGGGGGCGGTACTTCCTTCTGATGACGGCACCCCCATCCCTTTCCCGACGTTTTGACTGGCCGCTGGCCTTCACCATTCTGGGGCTAAGTGTAATCCTGGCCGGCGTTTTCGTTTCCAACCGCTGCACTGCCTTGCCCGGGCGCACGGCGAAGGAAACCGTCGATCAGATGGAGCGTGTCGGGCGGGATTTGCGTGATGCAATGGTCCAAATCACCCAATTGCAGCCGCGGGTTACGGTGAATAACCGCGTTTATTTCGAACAAACGTCACCCATTGCTGAGCTGGCGCTGGTTTCCCGAAAATTGGAAGTCGAGCATGAATTTCTTCATACCTGGGCTGGAAGCACCAAACGGTTGCGTTTGCACGGAACCTATACGGCGAAGGCTGGCTTCGATTTGCGCCAGCAATTCAGTGTCACAATCTCACCCGACGCGACAATCGTTCGGCTTCCTCACGCCCAGCTTCTCGGCGTGGAACAGAATGCGATCGAACTGCTCGCCTATGAAAATGGTTTTTGGAATCCAATATCCGGCGCAGACGTTGAGTCGGAGCTGACCGCATTAGGCAAACTCGCGCACGACCGCGCCGCGGCCGAGGATCTCGCCGGCCAGGCTGAACAATCTTTCCAAACACAGCTGAAATCCCGCATCGGAAATGTTCCCCCTTTGCACATCGTCTTTTATAATGCGGCGAGGGTGCAGTGATGCAGCTTTCCGCCGGCATGATTGCAGGCTAGAAGACTGGTATGGCGCGGCGGAAAAGACCATTGCTCGTCCTTGGTTTTGTTCTGTTTGCGCTCCTCGCGCTGAGTTTCTGCGTGCCGCCGCTGATGGAACGCAGCATCGCAGCATGGCTTCGCTACGAAGCTCGACGTTCCGGACTCGTTGTCACTTTCGCGGAAATTCAGGCTCCGTTGTTCCGTCCGGTCACGATTTCTGATTTCAAAATTGCCGGCGCCGGCGTTGATGCCAATCATCTCGAATTTGACGCCACTCTCATCGAAGCGGGGCTAAGGTTAAGCCGAATTTTTGGGCGCTCGGCAAAATCGCATCTGCTCTCCTCACTTCGGATCGAGCACGCCAGGTTCTTTATGAGGGGCCGCGCTTCACTCTCCGCCGGTCCCATCGATTGGATTGCTCTCGGCCGACTTTTGCCGGATCGCTTCGAAATTTTTGCCGACGAGTTCCGCTTGGAACAAGCCTTTTCCTTCCTGACCTTTGAAGGCGCGAAAATTTCGGCGAGCACAGGGAGCAGCGGCTCACTTTCGATCGGCGCAGTGGAGATGCGCGCGCCTTTCCTGGAGAAACGCTTTCCGCGCATTCGCGGTGTAACGCGCTGGCAGGATGACCGCCTTTCCATTGGTTCGCTCAACCTGCTCGAAGGCTTCGCGGTCGACTCTCTGGTCCTCGATCTCACCGCTTTGCGAACGGGACGAATCGGGACCGATCTGGCGGTTTCCCTTTTGGGAGGTAAAATGCGCGCGAACATTGCCACAGAACGTCCCGGCAAAACGCGAATGTGGGAGGCGGCCGGCACTGCTTCCGGGATTTCCCTGTCCCAACTGGCCAACGCTCTTGGATTGACCGTTCCAGTGCAGGGCCTGGTACATGGCTCCAAGTTCACGTTTCATGGCGATCCGCGCGATTTCTTGAGCGCCACTGCTTCAGTCTGGACGGAGTTAACCGGCTTCAGCTGGCGCGAGCGCAAAGCCGACGTCATCATGCTCGGCGCCACCTTTTACGGCCGCACTGTTCAACTCCAGCAGCTTTTTATCAAACAACGCGCCAATGAGTTGACTCTGAATGGCGAGACGGCCATTGGGACGAATTGGTTAAATCCGGATTTTCGTGGCGACATCTCCGCTTCAATCAATGATCTCGGGCAGTTCGCAGAATTGTTCGGCGCCGAGCCGGAGACGTTTGCTGGAAAGGTAGCGGCACGCGGTCGTATGCATGCCCATGAGCGCACCGTTGATGGCGAGCTCGCTTTTACCGGGGACGCTCTGAAAATTTTTCAACTTCCGGTCGATTCTTTGACGGCTCGCATTGGATTGGAATCGGGGCGAGCGCAGATCGATCAGTTGGAATTAAAGCGGGGCGAAGATTTCTTGCGCGCGCAGGGGAAGATCGATCTGGCGCAGAAAAAGACGTTCACGGTTTCAGCGGAAAGCTGGTGCCGGGAACTGAGTGATTACGCATTGGAAATTCCGTTGATCGGCAAATTATCCGGCATTCTTACGGCCAAGCTAACCGGGGCAGGCGACGAAAATAGCTTTAGCAGCACAATTTCCGGACAGGGCGACCAATTGTCCTTTTCTGCACAAACCAACTGGCGTAGCGATGCTATCGCTGTGAATTCCCTCAAGCTTAAAGTGAGTGCCAATGCCGAGGCGGAGCTCAAAGGCTCAATCGACCTGACTGACCGCAAGCATCTTCGCGCTGATCTTTCTTCAGCGGACGAGCTCCACTGCACCGGACCATTTGCCGATCAGGGATGCGCGCGCGGTTTTCAATTGCACGAGGGCGACGCTGGAGCGGCTTTTTCTGAATTAACGCTCGATGGCCTGGATCTCACCCTTCGTCCAGCTGCGCCGACGACCGGAACGCAATCGGTCACAATTTGCGATGATCCGGCGGCAGCAGGTCAGCCCCTGCAAATCAATATTCCGCCGCGCGCGCAAGCATCACCGGCTCCGTCGCAGGTACCGGCGGCATCGCCGTCCCCTGCTCCGGCTGCCGCGCCCGCTCCTCCACCGTCGAAACCAGCCAACGCTGCAATCGCCGCTCGAGCTCAGCCGTGACCAAGACCTGAAAATCCGCGCCGGCGTCCACGCGCACGGTTTCACCTTCGACGGTTTCGAAAAACAAACGA
>JBKPQI010000108.1:0-6711 GCA_046733975.1 Verrucomicrobiota bacterium | reverse complement strand
CTGTCATCCCGAGCGAAGTCGAGGGATCCCGTTCCGAAACCTTTAAGTCAACGCCACGCGACACTTTGAATCCGAGCCAGACGGGCGTTCCGCTGCGCTCCGCTCAGGAGACGAGAGGAGCGCAAACCTCGCCGCCTCATCAGTCATTCGATCTTTTTCCTCACCGTCATTCGAACTCGTCATTCCGATCCGTCAGTTTCGACTCACTTGCCAATCTTCAAGCAGCGCTTCGGGTATTTCCTTCAGGAACCGCGATGGCCGTTGGAAGACGTCTCCGAAACCGGCGTTCAAGCGCATGTGCGGATAGCTGAGATAAAGTTCGTCCCGCGCCCGGGTGATCGCGACGTAAAAGAGCCGCCGTTCTTCTTCAATAGCATCGCGCGTCTCCAGTGAGCGCGAACTCGGGAACATGCCGTCCGTCAGCCAAATGATAAAAACAGTGTGGAATTCCAGTCCTTTCGCCTGGTGCACTGAGGAAAGATTCACCGCTTCCTTATCCACAGCAGCATTCGGCGCCGGTTCGGCATCGACGTTGCTGATCAGCGCGAGTTGCGAAAGGAATTCCTGTGCGTCGCTGAATTGGCGCGCGAACGAGGCCAGTTGATTCAAATCTTCACGGCGAAGTTCGTAATTGGTGAAATTCGCCTTCGCGTAATCGTCGTAGATCGCTTCGACCACCGACACGATCATCTCGCTTGGCGGATTCGGTTTTCCGTGCGGCGCGATTTCGTCCAGTGTTGCCGCCAGTTGTTCCCACATTTTTTTTGACCGCGCCGGCGGATTCAGCTCACGCAGCGCGCCACCAAGAGCACGGGGCGCGGCGCGCCCGGCAGACATCTTGCCTGCCTCGGATGCAAGGGAGACGCTCGCATGCCCCGCAGGCAAGATGCCTGCGCCCCAGTTCTTCTCCCACCCATTCCAAAGCGATTCGGCGCTTTTCCCGCCAATGCCGGGCAACAATCGGACCATGCGTTTGAATGCAACCTCATCGCGCGGATTGGCCACGAAACGAATGAACGACGCCACATCCTTGATGTGCGCCTGCTCGAAAAACCGAATCCCGCTGGTGATTTGGTACGGAATACCCCGGCGGGATAACTCCAGCTGCAATTCGACCGCATGATAATGCGCCCGATAAAGCACCGCGACTTCATTTAATTCCACTCCTTCATCGCGCAGCTCCAGAATTCGTTGGGCCACGAATTGCGCCTGTTCGCTACCGTCGTTGAGCGCGATCAACGCCGGTTTTATCGCTTTGGAATCGCGCGTTGCGCTCAAATTCTTTTTGAACTGCTTCACATTGACGGCGATCGCGCTGTTAGCCACCTCCAGGATCTCCGGGACGCTGCGGTAGTTCAGCTCAATTCGAAATACCTGCGCCTTGGGATACCGATTCGGAAATTCCAGAATGTTTTGGAAATTCGCGCCGCGCCACGAATAAATCGATTGCGCGTCATCGCCCACGACCATCACGTTCTGATGTTCCTGCGCCAGCAAATCGATGAAATCGGCCTGAATTTTGTTGGTATCCTGATATTCGTCCACCAGGATGAATTGAAATTGCCGCCGGTAAAATCGCGCGATGTGTTCGTGCTCGACCAGCATGCGCAGCGTTTTCTCGAGGAGATCGTCGAAATCGAGCGAGTTTGTTGCCTTCTTTTTCCGCTCGTAACGCGCCTGCACGTCTTTGATCTGGTCGAGCAGTGGAAGGAAATAAGGAAATTTCTCAGCCAGCAATTCTTCCGTCGGTCGCTCCGTGTTGATCACGAAACTGAAAATATCCGCCAGCACATCGGCCTTGGGGAACCGCATTTCTTTGGGATCGATTCCCGAGTTCGCCACTACGGTTGCAATCAAATCTTTCTGATCTTCCCGATCCATGATGGTGAACCCGGACGCGTAACCGAGCGCGCTGCCGTGGCGACGCAGCATTCGGTTACCGATGGAATGAAAGGTTCCGCCCCAAATTCCGGCCGCATCCACCGGCAACAAGTTCGCCACCCGATCGAGCATTTGTCGCGCGGCTTTGTTGGTAAAAGTCAGCAACAGAATGTTCCGCGCATCCACCCCGTTCTCGAGCAAGTAGGCAACCCGGTAGGTGAGCGTTCGGGTTTTTCCCGAACCCGCGCCGGCGATGATTAACATCGGCCCCGGCGGGGCCGTCACCGCAGCCAATTGCTGCTCATTTAATTCCGCCGCGTAGTCAATCGCGCCGGTAAAAGCCGAGTGCGTGCGTTGCAGCGTGTATTGCCGAGACATGAAACTCTAAAATTGGTGTCGGCCATCTCGCTCTTCAAATCAGAATTTGGTCCGGTGGAGCGGATGAAAAGGCTTAAACTTTCAATTTTGCGGCAACCACTAGGCTTGGCCGCGGGAAAGGCCAAGTAGACATGTCAGCCAGATTCAACTAACACCGGTTTATCGAGAAGGCTCAGCAGCGCGATCTCCTACCATTTCCTGCTTCACCAGTTGAACCGCAGGCCAAGCCCGTATTTCTCAGCCTGACCGCAATGCGGGGAGTCGCCGCCCTCCTTGTTGCTTTCTTTCATCTGCGGTTCGGCATCAGCGGCGTGCCGATGTTCGACTATTACGTGTTCAGCTTTCGCTTCGGTAATAGAGGCTACCTTTGGGTGGATTTCTTTTTCATCCTGAGCGGATTCATATTGACTTATCGATATCGCGATGTCTGCCGTCGTCTTCGTCCGCGGGTGTACGCCGATTTTATCTGGCACAGGTTCGCACGGATCTGGCCGCTCCATTTGGTCACACTCGTCGGAGCAGCACTCTACCTTGGTTACAAAAATGGAGCCGCCTATGTCTCACCCAGCGCGTTCATCGCCAATTTCTTTCTGGTTCACGGATGGGCACACTATTTTCCACCGCCGCTGAACTTTCCGTCGTGGTCATTAAGTGATGAGTGGGGGGCTTACCTTGTACTCCCGCTCTATTTCTTTGCCGTTGCCCGACTGCGGAGTGGAATCATTCACCTCGTCCTGATCGTCGTGTTGTTCGCGGGACTGGTCTGGTACGCCAACGCATTCGGACACGGGACGCTGGATTTGCTGCGGGAACGAGGTGGGCTCGAGCGCTGTTTGTTTCAGGTTGGAATAGGGGTAAGCCTCTACCAGTTGTATGATTTTTGGAAGCGGCCGAACGGTCCGCGGGGCGGCAAAGCTGGCCGCGCCTTCGATACCGCGGCGGCCCTGATATTCATCGCCATCTTTTTCGTTTTCACCTACACCAGAGACGATCTTTACTTCGTCCCGTTAGCTGCCGGCCTGATTTTTTGTCTTAGCCTTAGTCGCGGTCCCTTCTCAAATTTCCTGAGCCTGCGCCCGATGGTGCTGCTCGGGGAAATTTCCTTCTCTATCTACATGGTGCACGCTTTTGTCCTCTGGCTTTTCCAGGATATTCCCAACAAAGCGCATTTTGGATGGTGGACGGGTGCTCTTTTGTTGCTTGCCGAACATGTGCTCGTTCTCGGATTGGCGTATCTCACCTACGACGGCATTGAGCGCCCGGCCCATCGGCTGCTCGTCCGCCGCTGATCTCAACACCTGCTCATTCTAACAGGGCCGCGCGGTCATGATACTTTCGATATGAGATAAGCACCTGACTGAAAAATGGACCCACGCTTGACTAATGTCAGTGCATGAAGCTTGACTTATAACTTGACTAATGCTTGACTAATTTCAGTGAAATACCGACCCGTCTACACCATTACCCCGCGGTTGCTTGGTGAAGTGGAGCAGGTGGCGGCATTGCACGAACGGATTGCAGCGGCGGCGGTGCAGGTGCCGTGGATACCGGCGCTGCAGAAGGATACCCGGGTCCGCAATGCGCATTCGTCCACTGCGATCGAAGGCAATCCGCTGACGCTCGAACAGGTGCGCGCCATTGAAGAGGGGCGGGAGGTGCCCGCGACTGGGCCGCGCTCGCAACGCGAAGTGACTAATTACTTCGCCGGCCTGCGATTTGTCGAAAAAAACGCGCGGCGCCATGCGGTGACCCACAGCGAGATTTTAAAGTTACACCGCATTCTGGCTGGCGCGGTAATGGACCAGGGAACGGCCGGACGTTATCGTACGATTCGCGTTCGAGTCGGTAGTCACGTCGCGCCGCCGCCGGATAAGGTACACGGGATGATGTCGGCACTCCTGGATTGGTGGAACGTCCAAGCGACGAGGATTTCTCCGATTTTGAGCTCGGCCATTATCCATCATCGATTCGAGACGATTCATCCGTTTGCAGACGGCAACGGTCGCGCCGGGCGCATGCTGGCGTTGTGGGAGCTATACCGCCGCCGTTTTGACAGCCATCACATTTTTTCCATCGACGAGTATTACTGGGAAGATCGGCCTCGCTATTACGCAGCGTTCGTTAAAGTGCAGAAGGAAAAGGACGATCTGACCAGCTGGCTGGAATACAGCGCCGAAGCGTTACGAAGAACACTGGAGCGAGTGTGGACCCGGATCCAAAAGTTGTCGGCTCGCGCCGGGAAAACGAAACTGGTGCTGCGGCCGAAACAGGAACAATTGCTGCATCTGTTACGCGAGGAGAAGGCGATGACGCCGCGTGAAATCTGGGATGGAATCGGAGTGTCGAAGCAAGGCGCGCTCGATTTGTTACGCCCGTTAATCGACGCAGGACTGGTGCGGCGGATCGGGACGAAGAAAACGGGGCGGTACGTTTTGGTTTGAGCGATCGATTTTCTTGAGATGGCGGCGCCTCTTCTGTAGCGGCGGTCTCCGACCGCCGTTTTCGTTAACTCGTCATAGAGCGCCGCTACAGAAGCGAAAACCTGCCACGTAGTTCAGCGTGGCTGAAGGCACATTATGAGCCAGCCGGCTGCGGTGGCAGCTCGCGCGAGCCGCGCCCCTTTCTCTGACTGATTTCTTCCAGCAGTTCGATCTGGATCTGCTGGATTTCGAAGAGACGGTTGTACTGCCGGCGCAGGAGATGATCGAGCTTTTCGTGCAGGTGCCGAATCTCGAGCTCCGCTTTGAGATTGACCTTGTAATCGTTTTCCGCGCGCAGGCGGTCACGCGACTCGGCGCGATTCTGACTCATCATGATGATGGGCGCCTGAATCGCGGCCAGACAGGAAAGGATCAGGTTGAGTAAAATAAATGGATAGGGATCGAACCCGTGATTGAGCAGGATAGCCGCGTTGAGCAGGATCCAGCCGAGCAGGACTGCTCCGAAGGTGATGATGAATTTCCAACTGCCGCCGAACTCGGCGATTTTGTCGGACAAATGTTCGCCAAAAGTCAGTTTGCGTTCGAACTGCTTCTCGATGTTCTCGGTGAGAAGCTCGTGCTCGCGCAGACTTTCGATCACTTCGTGGTCGAGCGCGGTCAGTTCGCCGATCTCGCACTCCAGAGCGTTTTTGACGTAATCGCGGCGAAAACTTCCGAGATCGCCGAAACATATGAACTCCTGCGGATTCCAGTTCGGGCGTTGCGATCTGATGAATTCGGCGAGGGAAGGTCGAACATTTTCGCCGATCGCGCCGTTCTGCGGCATAAACGCGCGGCCGCAGATCTGACAGTTTAATTTTCGCGAAGCATTCGCTTCCATGGGTGCCAATTAAAGAGGAGTAATGAAGTTTGTCGATTCCATCTTGAACGGTGCACCTGCGATTCTAAGCTAGGCGGGATGGAAGAAGCGGAAGTGCCGGTGGAGCATTTGCACGAGGAGATTCATCATCACGCCGAGCATGGCGGGGAGAAATGGATTTCTTGGGTCGCACTGAGCACCGCGATTCTCGCGGTGTTGGCGGCCATCGCCGGACTGCTGTCGGGAAGTCACGCCAATGAGGCGATGATGAGACAGATCGAATCGGCCGATCAGTGGGCGTTTTATCAGGCGAAAGGAATTAAAGCGGCCGTTCTGGACGCGAAAATTAGCCTAAGCGGTTCGAGCAATGAGGCGGACCGCGACAAGGCGGAAAAATATTCTGAGGAACAAAGCGAAGTTCAAAAGGAGGCCCAGGAGAAGCAGGCGGAAGCAAAGACGAACTTTCGTCAGCACGAGGTTTTCGCGCGGGGCGTGACCTCGTTTCAGATTGCCATTGCCACTGCAGCGATTTCGGCGCTAACGAAACGCAGACGCTATTGGATGGTGAGCATGATTCTCGGAGCGGCCGGCTGTTTTTTTCTCGCGCTTGGATTTCTTCAACATTGAAGTATGCGGGTGCTGGCCATCGATGCTTCATTGCGCAACTGCGGCGTAGCGATCGTTGACGGCGAAAATGGAAAGTCGCGCGCGCTCTTTTTTGGCACCATTCATAACGCCAGTGCGTTGAAGTCGTCGGCCTGTCTGGTGGCGATCCGCGAGCAGCTGTCGGAATTGATTCGAGAGCACGAGCCGGATTGTTGTGCGCTCGAGTCCGTCATCTACGTGCAGAGTTACAAGACGGCTATTCTGCTGGGTGCGGCGCGGGGCGCGGCCATTCTTGCCGCGGCAGAAAACGGGCTGCCGATTTTTGAGTATGCGCCGAGACGGATCAAGCAGGCGACCGTGGGAACCGGTGCGGCGAAGAAAAACCAGATCGCGTTTATGATGCGAGCCTTGCTCGGCCTGACCGAAACGCCCGATCCAGATTCTGCTGACGCGCTCGCAATTGCGCTGACTCATTTGCGGGCAGAGGAGGCGGGGCGGATGGGAATTCCGGGAGCAACACAGATATGAGGGTGAAAGACACAGTGT
>JBKPQI010000107.1:0-6566 GCA_046733975.1 Verrucomicrobiota bacterium | reverse complement strand
GAATAGGATCACGTTGGCGTCGCCCGTCCAGGCGAAGCTGCCGACCGAGCGATCGAAATTTTCCGTCAGATCGCGAATCTGCCCTGATTGTCGATCCTGTAAGAGCAGTCGCCATTTATCGGATTCGAAGCCGGCACGCGCTTGCGAACGCCAGGCGATGTATTCCCCATCAGGCGAATAGAGCGGGGTGGAATCGCTGCCGGGACTGGTGGAAACCTTTCGCGGCGCCGCAGCGTACGCTGTTCTCAGCGCCTCTTTTCCCGAACTGGACTGCTGCGATTTTCCGCTAGCGGAAGCGGACTCTACAACAGCTGAGTCTCCCTCGATCGGCACGACGAAAATTTCGTTGTTCGTGCTCGTCGCTTCGACTTCGTCGATGTTCGACGTGTAGGCCAGCTCCTTGCCATCGGGCGAGATCCCATACATATCCTGACCGCCGAGATTGAACGGCGGCACATCGTGATCGCCGGGCGTAAGATCGCGTGGCTGGCGGATAGGCATCCTGCCTGTCTCGGCCGACAGACTTCCAGCCTGCTGGTCTTCAACTGAGCGGCCTGGAAGACCGCTCGCCGAGTCAGGCTGGAAGCCTGACTTCCGATTTTCGGCTTGAGCCACATCCGCATCGGCGCTAACGACAAATAGATGGCTGCGCTTGAAATCGGTGAACGATTTCCAGTGCCGATAGAACAAGCGCGTAAAGATCTTCGCTTTGACCTTGCTGCCTTTCAGCTCATCGTCGCGCTTCTTGTTGCATGCGTCGTCAGGGCAATCGGGATACACCGATGAGACAAACACGATGTTCTTTCCGTCCGGCGACCAGATCCCACCGTCGGCTCCCGTGGAAATGTTTGTCACCTGATGTGGCTGCCCAACGAGCGCGCCCGCGTCGGTATCAAAGTCGCACATCCAGATTTGCGTTGGATCCGTCGCCTTCGATGTCCAGATCAACCGTTTGCCGTCCGGCGAAAACCGCGGCCGTTCTTCGTGATTCGGCGTGGGATTCAATCGCCGCGATTCGCCACCGCTCGCCCGCACAATCCACAGATGCGAAATTTTCGTGTTCGCTTCCAAGTCCACATCTTCGCAATCAAACACCACCCATTTTCCATTAGGCGACGGCACCGGCCCGCCGACCCGTTTCAGTTTGATCATGTCTTCGAAAGTGAAGGGATGTTTTTCTGCCGCGGGCGTTTGCCCGAGGGCGCTCATCGTCACGACGAGCGTGGAAAGGAAAAGACCAATTTTCATGGACAGGGCGATTGTGAAACTTTGCCTATCGCCGCGCAACTCTGTTCTGGGTAGCGCCCGCGTCTGGCGCGTTGGTTTCGGCCTCTCGTCGAAACAACTTTCGAAACTCCGCAATTTGCGAGACGTAATCGCCAACACGTGAGACGCAAGCGCTAGCCAAAGCCTTTCGTCGTCACGCGCGAAACGCTTCGCGCGCTATTTCCAGGCGCAGAGGTTCGACTCGTTGCAGTTGATCGGTCGCCCGTTGTTGCAGTGCGGCGAAATCCATCCCTTGCAGCGCCGGAAAGTTCTGCTCAACCCCAGCCAAACAACGCCACAGAAGTTCTTTGCCTGTAATCCCGAGGACCAGCCCTTCCAGCGCCTGCAGCAACGCGATGCTGTCGTGTGCATCGCCAATCTTTGCACGGCTGAGTTTTTCGGCCAGCCACGCTCCAGCTTTGCGAATGGTGCTTTCTTCCGCCCCGACCTTCTGGATTAAATCGCGCAGTTTCTCCTGGTCGGATTGAATCTCAATGCGCAGCTCTCGAAAAAACTCACCGAATCGATCGTCGGGATGCTGCTCGACCACATTGTCGATCATTTCAATGGCCGTGATGGAGCCGGCAAGATGATCATTCAGATACAGGTGCAGATTGTCGCGGCCGGGCGATTGTTCTTCGTTCACAACAATTGATCGATTCGAGGTGGACGCGCGGATTTCTAATTCGCAAGCGCGAGTTGCGCGACCCGAGCCGAACAACGGCAGGATGCCCGTTCACGCCCGGGCGGCACCGCTAAAACGGCAGCGGCAAGCGATCGGGGTCAATCCAGGATTCGCGGGCCGCGCGCGACTTAATGACATCGCGGGAATAATGCGCGGCGACTGGGTCAGTCATGGCCCAGCGTTGGACGATCAAATTGATCCGTCGCCAGAGGGGCATCGCGCAGTAATGGGTGGTGGCAAGATGATCGAGCAGTTTCATCCAAAAACAGGTCACGGTTTCGTGGTAAACGTTGACCCCGTGACGTTGGGTAAAATTTCGCAGGGACACGCGCATCCGGCTCGTAGCAGCTTCGAGCGATCGCTCATTAAGATAACTCAACGCCACCGCGATATGGGCGCAATGCTGGAACTGTGAAGGCAAGACCGTCGCTTCCTCGAAGGCGCGCACCAGTTCGCGCACTTCGTCGTCGCTGCCAAAATCCCGTATTTTAATTTCCAACTCTACCCTGCAGGCGCCAGTCGCGTCCAAAGAAAGAGCACGATCACGGCGCCGATCACTGACATGATGAAGCCGGCCGGGTGAAAGGCCGAACCTGGCTCCGGCTTGGAGAAGAGCCGGGCAATTAATCCACCGAGCACGCCGCCTACAATACCCAGCAGCGTCGTGTAGAGGATATTCAGGTTTTGCGCTCCCGGCATGACTGCGCGCGCGACCAGACCGACAACGAAACCAACAATGATGTGCCAAATAATGTGTAGCATAGGTTTTTTGCGGTTAGATGGCGCGAGAGTACACCGCCGTTTGGTCTCTGACCATCAATTTCCATGGAAGGACCCACTGCCGGTCATTTCCGAGCGAATACGCCCGTCCGGCTCGGCCCGACGGATCCGGCGGCGAAAGCTTAAAGGCAACTTCCGCGGGATCCCTCCTCTGGCTCGGGATGGCAGCCGGTCGTGGCGCTGAGGTTCTCTCGCCCGCCGCCATACCACATGTCGAGCTTGTTTCGCGACATCACTCCGCGCGGGCCGCGGAACAGCACACCCATGAGATGGCCAAATACCTTCCAACCGGAATACATTCGCAGTTTGCGTCCGGAAGTAATCGCTGGCTCGCGCAAGAGCGTGAATTTACCCAGGCGTTTCAGCGCCACGGTGAAAAATACTTCTTCGCCGGCGAAATACATTTCATCAAAGCCGCCAGCGACGAAAAAGTTCTCGCGCGTCGTAAAAAGGAAAGCTCCGGCACCGAGATTGAGGCCGAAGTAGAGCGTGCTGAAAACATGAAACATCAGTTTGCCCCACGGTGGAATTTGGCCGTCAAAGGCAAGACGCGCTCCGCCACCAGCAAAACCACGGCTGAGTGCATCGAGGGTACCGCGAACATGCTCGGCTCCGATTCGGGTGTCGGCGTCGACAAAAATGAAGACATCGCCGCGGGCAGCCTTTGCACCGGCATTACGCGCCGCCGCGATCTGCCGACGCTCGATTGAGACCACACGCGCTCCAAATTGTTCGCCGATGGTCGCGGTAGCATCCGTAGATCCATCGTTCACCAGAACAATCTCGTGCTCGTGACCTTTCGTCGCAGAATGGATCGCGCTCAATGTGCCCGGTAGCTCGGCTTCCTCGTTGTAGGCCGGAACAATGAACGAAATCATTCGGTAGTCTGAGATGTTCTTCCCATCTTCTTCAGCTCGAGCGAAACGCCAATGGAGCGAGACATCCCCAAAAATAGTTAGAGATTCTTCGACTACGCTCGGAATGACAGGATAGCGTAATTCACGCCACGCTTGCTTGCTTTTCCGGCTTTACCTCGCTCAAGCCGTCGTAAGTTTCCTCTACGATGTGATCGACCACTGCTTTCGTGTCGTGGGTCCGTTGCCAAACAGCGAGCTGCCGATCGGCCCCCGTACCTTCGTGCAAAATTCGTTCGATGTGGTTCATCTCCCGCCGGGTTCCGAGTTCCGCGACTTCATCGGCAACAAATCCGATAAACTCGTGAATCAAGTTGCGCGCTTCTGTTTCACTTTCCTGGCCGAAATCGATGAGTTTGCCATCAATCCCATAGCGCGAGGCGCGCCAGCGATTTTCATCGAGCAAACGCCGACGATAAATGCGGAACGTCACATTTTGCCGAAGCAACTTGTGCAGCTTCACAATCAACGCCTGGATCAGAGCAGCGATGGCAAGGGTATCGTCGATCCGGGTCTGCGCATCGCACACTCGAACTTCCAAAGTGTCGAAGAAGGGGTGAAGTCGAATATCCCACCAGATCTTCTTCGCATTATCGATGCAGCCCGTTTTCACCAGCAGCTTGCAGTAGTCGTTGTATTCGGAGAGCGACTCGAAAGAATCGGGAATACCAGTGCGCGGAAAACGTTCGAACACTTTCAACCGGTAACCTTTCAATCCGGTATCGTGACCGACCCAAAATGGCGAATTCACCGAGAGCGCATAAATGTGCGGCAGAAAATAGCGCGCCTGGTTCATGACGTGGATGGCAGTCTCGCGATCGGGAATTCCCACATGGACATGCAACCCGAAGATGAGATTGGCCCGGGCCAGCAATTGCATGTCACGCACAATTTCCTGGTAACGCTCACCCTGGGTGATGAGTTGATCGCGCCAGTGCGAAAAAGGATGGGTACCGACCGACGCAATCTTAAGGTTGCTGCGCGCGGCCAACGCCGCCAGACGGCTTCGCAGCTCCGTCACGTGCTGCCGGGCATCATCAATGTCGCGGCAAATTTCGGTTCCGAGCTCAACCACTGATTGATGCATCTCGGGTTTGATCTGTTCCTTGAGCGTGACTTTGCCGTCCTCTAGAATTTCATGAATATGCGAGCGCAGCTCGCGCGTTTCCGGATCGATAATGGCAAATTCCTCTTCGATACCGAGGGTAAAGACATGATCTTTGGCGCTCATGGTCTGGCTAATGTTGCGCTAAGAATGCCGCGCTGTCATCCCCAGTGAACTGTAGCCGGATCGCTGACCGCGGGGCCGGCATCAGCGATGCCGGCTACAACATTGTCATCCCGAGTGATAGCCGAGGGATCCTGCGGAAGGTACGCTTTAAGGTTTGGCATCGGGTCCCTCGGCTTCCGCTCGGGACGACGGACATTTTAAGTAATGACGTGGACGACAACCTTGTGAAAACCGGTGATGCCGGAAGTGAACGGGCGATTCTCCTCATACTCCTGCACCTTGCCATCGCCATCGGTCGCGCGCACCACCAGTGTGTAATCGTCAACTTCGTCTGGCTCCCAATTAAAACTCCACAGTGCCCAGGTTAATCTTGTTCCCGGATAATCAATTTTTGCCTCATCCCAGTTCTCGCCGTCGTCGGAACTGAATTCCACACGCGATATGCCGCGGTCACCACCGAACGCGACGCCCTTCACCGGGAGGCCTTTCGCCACCTCGCCCAATTTTATCCACATCTCGTTATACGGCACATCAATGCGCGATCGTGTCGGCACAATAAAGTTCGGTCCCCATCCCTGGGTTTCGTAGAAACCTTTGGCGTTCGGTTTTGTTATTTCGATACGGGTGAGCCATTTCACGTGTTTCTCGCCGAAGTACCCGGGGACGATCGCACGCGCGGGAAAACCGTGTCGATCCGGCAAGTCCGTCCCGTTCATCTTCAGGGCGATCAGCGTGGTCGGACTCATTGCTTTGTCGAATGGAATCGTATCAGTGTAATTATCGACTCCGTGCAGTCGCACTCTTTCCGCGCCGGTTAACGGAGAAGATGCCTGCAGTAGATCTACCATGCGAATGCCGCGCCAGACGGCGTTACTCATCAGTCCGGCATCAAGTCCGTTGCTGATACACATCAAAGTCGTTTCCTGATCGGTAAGTTCCATGGCGTTGAGATCGAGAAGGCGATAAGTTCGTGGCGACCGAACCATTCCGCTCACCTCCAGATGCCAGAGTCCTTCATCTACGCGCGGGTCGACCACATTTTTTGTCACGCAATAGAACCGATCGTTGGGCGTGATCGGCTGAACATCTTCCCCTTTATACTGGGTGCCGTCATAGCTGAAGGTCGCGATTTGAAAGAGCTTGCGTGCGATGGCGGCGCCCCCGCCGGCAAGCAAAAGACCGAAAGCCCCAAATACAAACGCCCGCCGGCCAAGTGCTGGCGAAAATTCAGGTGAGGTTACCGCCGATTTTTGTCCACCATTCGTTAGAAAATCGAAACCGAGCACAAGAACGCGCTCGAAAAGAAGAAAGCAGGTCCCCAGCCCGAGCAATGTGATCAAGCGGGCGGCATCGATCGGCATACCACCGTAATGCGTCCCAAGCACCGGCCACAAAAGAATAGCGCTAACGATTAACGGCAGCACAACGAACACGAGAAAACTCGAGCGATACCGAATGCGCTGACCTTTGCGCCACACCACGCCGTAAATCATTCCGCCGATCGCACCGACCAGAATTTGCCCGACGATGGACGAGCCAACGCCGAGCTGCTTCAAATGATTGTAGCCGCCGACCCGGCCCATGATCCAAAAGAATGGCTTCGGCGAAATAAAAACGCTGAGGCGATCGCCGAGGATGACAAGCTGTCTCTTATACACATCTCCGAGCCCACGAGACCTTCTAAGTCATC